>NZ_JAHXBG010000043.1 GCF_020103725.1 Hyalangium gracile
GACTACGCGGGAGCGCTGGAGCACTACCGGCGAGCGCTGGCGATAGGTGAGAAGGCGCTCGGCAAGGACCACCCCACTGCCCGAGTCATCCGCTCGAATCTTGAGTCGGTGTCGCCTCAATAGCGTGATTCATGGAACTCTGAGTATCGCGGCTCTCTGATGAGGCATCCATCCGCAGATGCGCCGATAGGAAGGATGGGGGCACTGCTGCGGGGAGCAGCCCGGGGCACCGCGGGGCAAGAGGGCTGCTGGAGGGGGCCCCCAAGCCGATGCGCCTGGCCGCTGGAGCGGCCGTGCAGCCCCCTTCAGGCACACCCCTGCCAACACCGTGCTCCCAGAGGGACTCGGCCAAAGGCTGGCGCGCCTTGGCTACGGCTGGAGTGCGTTCACCCCCACCACGCGCTCTGGGGGGGCCCCCGCGCCGGGAAAAGCCTCGGCGGCTGCCAGGGCAGTGCCAGGTGCTCCAATATCGCCCGCACTGCCTGCCGCCCCGTCAGGTACGCCAGAACCCTGCGCCGGCCCCCACACCGCGGGCAGCAGAACACTTCCAGCGCGAAGGTACGACGCAGAAGCCCGGCCCAATCCACCCTCGGCGCTCGCTCCTTTCTCGGCTCCTGCCTCGCGGGTGCCAACGGCGGCGCGCTGACCTCTTGCGGCCCGGCCTCCTCTACCTCCTCTGCCCTCGGCCACGCTTGGGGGACCAGAAATGGCCGCAGTTTGGCGCCGGGCGCGAAGATGCCGTGGAACCTCGTGAGGTTTGTCCGAGGTGGAGGCACCAAGGATGCCACACGCCGTAGAAGTTCCAGCCCGGTGAAGAGCAGGTGCGTGGTGCCGTCCGGCTGCGGGCGCTTCATGCGGTAGCGGATGCGGCCATCCTCCGCTCGTGACAACCGCTCCAGCGCCAGCGCGCCCCGCGCCCCGTAGCGGCACAAGCGCTCCAACCCCTGCCTGTCGTTGGCGTGAAGGTGCGTGTTGGCGTGCAGGCTGAAACCCTCCTGCATTGAACACCGGGGCTGCTTTCGCGGAGGGGGGCGTACCTCCACCTCTGCCCAGCGCAGCCGCTGCTGCAGCCCGTGCGCCTGGTACGCTTGCCGTGCGTCCTCTGGCCCTTGCGCGGGCAGTGCCCCTCTTTTCTCCAGCAGGCGCAGCACCCGGTGGCGTACCCACCTCAGCAGCCGCTCCACCTCTGCTTGCGTGGGCGGGGACAACGGCTCGAAATGCACTCCGCCCTCCCCTGGCACGAACACCCCGTCCGGCACCAGCGCGTGGAAGTGCGGCGTCACCTGCAACGCCGAGCCGAAAAACTGGATAAACGACACGGCCCCAGTCTGCCCCCCACGCAGGCTCTGCCGCCGGGCCCTCCGGCGATGCAGGGCGAACACCGCACGCAGGAAGACGGTGAGTACGTCCGAGAGCAGTCCCACCTCCTTCAGCAGTACCCACCGCACCCGGTGAGCAAAGGACAGCGTCCACTGCCGGTAGGGCACGTGTGGCAGCACGTTCTCCACCAGGTGCACCGCCGTCACATGCGCCCGCTTCGCGTTACAGGAGGGACACACCCCACGCCCCTTGCATGAAAAAGCGACGAGGAGCTCGTCCTTGCAGTTCTCGCATTGCACCCGCGCGAAGCCGTGCGCCAATACCCCACATTCCAGGTACTTGGCGAAGTCCCGCTCCACATACCGGGGCAAGCCTCTCCCCATCTCACTGGCCTCCGCCAGCAACGTGGCGAGGTGATCCCTCACCGCCTCGTACAGCACCGTCCCCTCCGGCTGCCTCCGCCGGTACTCCCACCCACGCTCCTGCACCTGCCCCTCCCCAACTCCACCTCGCCACTCCAGCGCACACCCTACCCTCCGCCTCCCACGGGCCTCCCGCGAGCCCTGCGAAAGGACTCTCGCCTCACGGGTCTCCTACATGGGGGCTCCAGCGGCGCCGCCCCCGCAACCGCGTTGCTCACCCAGGCCAACGGGGTCGGCAGATCGTTCGCGGAGCATCCAGACAACCGCTCTTTCCTCCCTTCACTTGGCTGCGCGGCGGCGCTCCCGCCGACATGCTCCGGGGCAAGCTGGCGCTCCCTCTCCAGCGTCCCCCCACGATTCTCCACGAAGGACCGGAGGTGGATGCTCGATGCACTCCGCACGACCGTCTCCGCCCAGAGCGACGCCGTCCTGGGTGGCAAGCGGCGCCGCACCTACCCGCCTGCTGCGATGCTGATCGCGTGCTGCGTGGAAGTGAGCAGGCTCATGTCCGTCCCGAAGACCCGCTCCGCCATGCCTTCCCAGGCTCTTAGTTCGCAGCCGAGTGCTTGGGCCTCCACTTGGCGTGGCACCCATGGAAGTTCTTGTAAACACTTGGTGATTCCGGTTGCGCTCTCGGGCCTGAGGCCACGAACGTGTTCGCAATCCGCACCGAATGGGGAGCAGAGAACGGAAGGGCCTCGAGCGAAAGTTCGAGGCCCTTTTCTTTTGCCCTCCCTTGCGGAGCCTGGGGGCGAGCGCTTGCCCGGTTCAGCGAATTACGAAGCACGCATCCGTGGCGAAAGTTCGTCTTTCTGGAGGGATGCAATGAAGGAAGCAAAGTCAGCGGCCAGGAAGTAGAGGTTGCGCTCACCTGCCTGCGCATACCCGTCCCAGTAGAAGACGGCCCCTGCGCTCTCCCCCGTCACCGCCAGACAGACCTTGTCCACCCCCTCGGTGGTGGCGATTGGAAGCTGGCTGGCCGGAATTCGATCTCTGAACACCGCGAGGTTCCAATCGAGATTGCACGACTCGACAGGATCCTTCAGCCCGAAGAACACATGGATGCGCCCCACCGAGTTGCCGCTGAGGCCAGGGATCGTCAGCAGATCGCGCTCGGGGCGCCCCCCATTCGTGGCCAACAGGAACTCTCTGTAAGCCGCTGGGAGGCAGAGCCCGTGCTCCTTCTCGAATGACGTGAGCTCTCCCTCACCGAGCGGAGGCCCCCCCTCAAACGTGCGCAGTGCAGCCACCCTCATAGGTCTCCCGAGAAGCCGCCGGTATGTCCCGTCTTGGCATGAGTCTCCGTAGGAACCAACTGCATGGTCGTTCGGTCTTGGTGATGGTGCCAGGTCATGCCCTTGGGAGTCTCCCGCAATCCCGCAGCAGCATTCGCGGCGGCGAAATCCCGAGCCCGAGAGCCCGTATATGTAATCTTGACCTCGGCTTTGACGGCCCCGGCCGCTCTGAAGTCAGGATAGCCCTCAGCATCGAACGGAACCCCCGTCACGGGGTGCCGTTGACCCGCCAGATGAGCATTCCGGATGGGAATATCGAGGAGAGGGGCCCCCTGTGTAGCAGCCGCTCCCCGGAGCGGCTGCGCAGCGCCAGGCTTCGCCGGGTTCCCTCCCCCAGGCTCGGGCTTCGCTTGGGAGAACACAGCCTGCGCCCGGGCCAGGTCGCCACGGGCCTCATGGAGGGCCACGGAGGCCCGCTCTCCCCCAGCGGCCACCATGACGGCCACCTCGCGACGGCCTTGAATCAGCAGCGCCAACTGCCTGACTCCGTCCTCCCCCAGCCGCACCCGCAGCCGTTCCGCCACCTCCTTCAACCCCTGCAAGCGCAGCTCCGGCACCTGGAGCCGCATTCCTCCCTCCCCTCCGCCCACTGCACCTTTGGCATCAGGGAGGTAACGCATTCCCTTGCCTCCAGCGTACAGGCTCACCAGCAGCGCCGCGGGCGCCAGCTCGCGCGTGGCCTGCTCGTACTGGCCCTGCGTCAGCGTGTACAGCCCATGCCCCGTCCCCGCCGCCAGGTGGCAGAAGCCCAGCGGCACGCCGAAGGTCAGGTGATCGAAGAAGCCCACCACCTGGTTGCCTGGAGCCAGACGCGCTTCGGTGAGGGTCCGCTCTGTCTCGTCAAAGGCCTCCTGGTAGGGCGGTGGCAGGTGGGCTCGCGTACCGTACACGCCGCTACCGCGCGCCCCATCCACCACGGGAATGGTGGCGGCCACGTCGTCGACGGCGCGGATCAGGCCCCGCCCCACGTCGCTGGGCTGTTCGTCCCGGTCCGGGTAGTTCGAGAGCTGGAAGCCACGCCGCGCCAACGCCTCGCGCACCGCCTCCATCTGCCCCAGCGTCTGGTCCAATTGCTTGTCCCTGGCCAGCAGCACCAACAGCTCGTGCACCTCGTCATCGAAGGCGGTGTCGAACAGGAAGAGGGTGAGGGCGGCCCGCGAGATGACCCAGAAGCAGCTCATCCGCTTGGTGATGCAGCGCTGGAGAACCGAGCGCGTCTACGAAGACCTCAAGGGCGAGTTGGGCCTTGACCACTATGAAGGCCGCCGCTTCCCAGGTTGGCACCATCACGTCTCCGTGGCTCTGTGCTGCTACGCGTTCATCGTTGCCGAACGTGTGCGGCGTTTTCCCCCCTCGGCCCAAGGGACGGTTCAAGCCCACCCGCAGCTCCTCTCGGCCTGAGCGCCACTTCCACGACAGCTTCATTTCCGCGCGCCTCGCCATGGCTCGGGTGATCGCCACCTGGTTGCCTCGGTGCCCCACCTGCCATCGCTCCAACTCCCATCACTCCTCACGCAACCGACCAGGTCTCCCCCTTCACCCGGCGGGGCCCTGACGCAGTAGTGCTAGGGGCGCCTCTGACGGAGAGGTCTCCCAAGAAAGGTTGGCCGCTTTTGAGGCGCCCGTGCGTCTTCTCCCCGGAACCTCTCACCCGATATCGGCCCTCATGCCCCCTGGCCCCCGACTCGCCCTCCTGACCGCGCTCGCGGTGTTCGCTCCGCTCCTCGCGGCCGGCAACCTGCGCCCGCGCCAGCCCCGGGTGCTCCGGGGGCGCTGCCCGCTCCCGAGGCGGCGGCCGTGCCACCCGAGGCGCCTGCTCCCTCCCGCCTCGAGGGGACGGTGCGCTCCCGGGGGACACGCATGCCCCTGGCGGACGCGGCGCTCTTCGTGGATGGCGCCCCCGAGCCTGCCGCGCTCACCGATGCAGCGGGGCGCTTCTCCCTCGAGCTGCCCCCCGGGGAGCACCAGGTGGAGGTCCGCGCCGCCGGTCATGATCGGCATAGCGCATAAGTCTGACCGCCGGCAGAGTAGCCCGCTGGCGCGGTGGCGTGAGGCTTCCGGCTGTCCGGTGGCATCTGCGCGCCCTTTCGAGGCGCGCACCTATGCTGCTCACCGAGAGCGCGACGGCGCGCTCGTCGGGCGAGCTGGCCTGGAATCCCACTCGCTTAGATCGCGCCGCGTACCTCGGGGCGACTCCGGACGGGATTGCGCGTGGAGATCTTCCGTGTCGGGCGCCTCGCGTTGCCGCTCCGGGCTGAAGCGGCGGTAGGCCCGCCGTGAGCGACGCCGAGATGGAGCCCAAGCCCTTCAAACCACCACCACCCACCGCCCGAACCCGTGCCACCTCCGCCAGCCTTCGCTGCAATCCGCGATTCCAATCTCTTTGTTTCACTGCACAACCCACCACCGGAGCACATACAGACATGAAATCCTTCAAACAAGGCCCACCAAAAATGTTGATGAAACGCCGCGCTTTCCTCACTGGTGCGGCTGTACTTGGCGCCAGCACTGGATTGTCCGCGTCGGCCCTCACGTCATGCGCCCCCGGCGGCTCGGACATCTGGCTCCGTGACCAAGACCTGCCATTTATCGGGGCGGAGGAGACCTTTTCGACTCCCGAGTTGTTGATGCTGAACTCCATCAACGAGGAGCACATAGCGTTCCTTGAGGAGATAGGTCTTTCGGATCTAGGCGAGCGCCGCATAGGCGATATGGACGAGGGGGGGCTCAACGTTCAAATCCTCTCTGCGCACACGCCGTCAGTACAAAATGTCCCGGGCCAGGAGGGCATCGACTTTGCCTATCGTCTCAACCGGCAGCTTGTCGAAGGGCCAATGGCCCGTTATCCGGGCCGCTTCAAGGCTTTCGCAACCTTGCCCTTGCAGAGCCCGGAGGCGGCTGCGGACGAACTGGAACGCTCGGTTCGGGAAGACGGCTTCTTGGGCGCGCTGACCAACGGGCACATCGGGAAGAAATACCTCGACCATCCCGAGTTTGAGCCCGTTCTGGCGCGTGCCCAAGCTCTCGATGTGCCGATCTACCTGCATCCCGGCTATCCAGCCGACGAAATCTTCCAAATCTACTACAGCACGACACGGTCGGAATACACGACCGAGAACCAAGACTATATTTTCAGTGGGTCTGGATATGGCTGGCACCAGGAGGTGCTGACCCAATGCATCCGGATGATCACGTACGGGGTTTTCGACAGATTCCCCAATCTGAAGATCATCATCGGTCACATGGGCGAAGGCCTTCCGTTCTACTACGAGCGGATCGCCCGAGACATGGGCGAGCCGACCGAAAACTCGCTTCAGAAGCCCTTTGAGCAGTACTTCCAGGACAACTTCTGGTTCACAACCAGCGCGTTCTTCCAGGATGAACTGCTCCATCTCTTGCTGAAGTATATCAGTGTGGATCGAGTGATGTTCGCAACCGACTACCCCTTCGCAGGCATCAAAGAAGGGACCGACTGGTTCCGAGCAGTCGATCTTCCGCGTGAGGATAAGGAAAAGATAGCGTTCCGCAATGCCGAGCGACTGTTCGGCATAAATATCTGACACACCGGCTCCGCACCGCGGTATCCCGCCCGTTCTCGTGTCAACGGTGGCGCAACAGCAGTGACTTTGGCTGTACCGTGAAGGTAAAGCCAAAGCCATGGGCGATCACCTGAGGCCCGCTGGACCTCCCCGATTTGGTGGACAGTCGGTCTATGCAGCCCATCCCTCCGTGTGCCAAGGCTCCTCGCGCTCTCTTTGCTGTTGATACTCACTCTTCGGACTCGACGCCACATAGTCAGGCTTCCACAAACTCCTCGAAGGGTCCGTCACGAAGGCAGCAGGTGGCTACGAAGCTGTTCTGGCAGGGATCCAGCCCCAGGTGGCGCAGGGAGTCCTTGAGCACCTCAAAGGTGAAGCGGTCCCTCACCCGGCGCGCGTCTCCTCGTACCCAGCCGCCGAGGCGCCGGGTTCCGGCGCCGTCGCCAAGAGCGGCACGACCATCCAGGTGAGCAACGCGAGCGGCACCCGCCCATCTTGTCACGCGCCGTGTCCGGGCCGAGGGACATTCCTGGCGCTGGCGACTGCCGGCCGCAGGTCTCCCGAGCGCGCGGCAACAGGCCGGGGAGTCAACGGCGGAGACGATGCGTGTCCGGCGCCTGGGAAGGTGGCTGCCCCAGCGCCCGACGCGCGAGTGACGCCGTCGAGATCAGCACCAGCAGAGACAGACACCCCCAGAGTTCGCAAGACATACTCATGTGCCGATTCCCGAAAGGTGCACGCCAGGCCGTGCCGCCCCCGAACGAGACAGGCTCCAGGGAGCATGCCGAGCCGACGTCGGGAGAGTGGTTCCGAGGATGAAGACGCAGAAGTGCAGCAAAAGCGGCCAACATCCTTCGGATACTCGCTCCAGTCCCTGGTGCGGGGTTACGCCCCACCCAGGAGCTTGCGGTGGCCGGTTTTGAAGGGGCTGTGCGTCCTTTCCTTCAACGAGTATGCAGTGAGGAGTCATCACGGACAGATGGAGCACCCAGCGGATGGACGTCGAGGCCGCCTTTCGCATGTATTTCCCCCGCATCCGGGAGAAGTGTCGCCGCATGCTGCGCGATCCCGGAGATGCCGAGGACGTGGCCCAGGAGACCTTCATCCGCCTCTGGAAGGCGAACCTGCAGGGAGGCGATGCCCGTCGAGTCATCGCCTGGGTGTACCGAACCAGCTCGCGCCTGGCGCTGGATCGGCTTCGCCGGCAGCAGGCGGGCCCGGAGCGGGTCGTCGATGAGCTGCTGTGGAGCGTGCCGGAGGACTCCCACCCCGAGACACGCGCCGAGGATCGCCAGCGGCTCCTGCAGTTCGCGCAACACCTGCCGCAGGACGAGCTGGAGATGGTGCTGCTGAGCAGAATGGATCGCCTGACGTATGCGGAGATCGCCGAAGTCTCACAGGTCTCGGAGCGGACCGTGCGACGCACCCTGCGGCGCTTCGAGGACCGCGTGGAGCAACTTCGACAGGGGCTGGAGCCATGAACCCAAAGGTCGAACACCCGTCGTACCTGGAGCTGGACCGTGTCGGGCTGGGCCTGGCGTCCCCCGCCTCTCAAGAGCATGTGCGCCGGTGCGGTGAGTGCAGTGCCTATCTGGAGCGTCTGGTGCGCACGGAGCCCCTTCCGGCCTGGGTGCAGGTCCTGCGCGAGCCAGCGCCTCCCGCGAGGATGCGCGCCCCCTGGTGGCGATTGCTGCCGCCGCTGCTGGCGACGGGGGCGCTCGCGAGCGCGCTGCTCTGGCTGCTGCCCGCGAGGAACCCGCCGGAGCCTGCCGCTCCCTATGTCGGTGTGAAGGGCGTGCCCGCCGCCACCGTCTTCATCAAGCGCGGCGACCAGGTGCGCGAGTGGGACGGAGCGCGCCCGGTCCTCCCAGGCGACAGCCTTCGCCTGCGAGTGAGCGCCTCCGGCTACCGCCATGTGTGGGTGGGGACGCGCGCTCCTGGGAGCGATTGGATCCCCCTCTACGAGGGGCCGCTCGCCGAGGGCGAGACGCTGCTGCCGGCGAGCTGGCGCGTGAATGCCACCGGGGATGCCGAGGTGCTGACCCTCCTGGTGAGCCGCGATGGCCTGGAGGGTGCGGCGCTCGAGCGCGCCCTTGCCGATGCTCCGCAGGGTGCCGAAGCATGGCTCATGGAGCTGCGGCTGCCCAAGACACCCGGGCCCTGAGGCGGCGACGCGGCGCGTTGACGGTTCCCACCCTGTGCACGCACCGCCCTGTCCAGGTCCGATGGCGCCAGGGGCGCCTCTGACGGACATGGCTCCCGAGAAAGGTTGGCCGCTTTTGAGGCGCCCGTGCGTCTTCTCCCCGGAACCTCTCCGTGGGAGGACGGGACCCTCGAGGGCAGGCCCCCCCTTCGGGAGCTGGCGGAGCTTTCACTCTTTCCATGAGCCCACAGGGAGGCCATGTGTCGCGAGCCTGGAGGTCGAACGCGAGATGAGACCTGCTTCGCGAGGGAAGGCATGGCCCCGCGTCTGCCGACTGCTGCTCGTGCTCCCCCTGCTGTGGGGGACGGCGCACGCGACGGAGCGGGCCCCCGCGCGGGCCGCGGTGGTGGTGGGCGCGAACGCGGCGATGGGCAGGCGCGCCGCCCTGCGCTATGCGCACGAGGACGCGCGCAGGATGGCGGAGGTGCTCACCCAGCTTGGAGACTTTCCTGCCGAGCAGGTCCAGGTCCTGCTTGATCCCGACCCGGGCCAGGTGCTCTCGGTGCTCGATGCCCGGCTGAAGGAGCTGGGGCGGCTGCCAGGCGAGACCCTGCTGCTCTTCTACTACTCCGGCCACGCGGATCAGCACGCGCTCTACCCCGGGGGACGCGCGCTGCCCCTGGAGGCGCTGCGCCAGCGGCTGGCGGGGAGCGGGGCCACGGTGCGCCTGGGCATCATCGACGCCTGCCGCGGGGGGGGCTGGACCCAGGCCAAGGGGCTGGAGCAGGAACCGGCGCCCTTCGAGGTGAAGCTGCCGCTGGAGCTGCGCAGCGAGGGCTCGGCGCTCATCGCCTCCAGCTCCGGCCTGGAGAACGCGCACGAGGCCGAGGTGCTCGAGGGCTCCTTCTTCACCCATCACCTCGTCGCGGGGCTGCGCGGCGCGGCCGACCAGACGGGGGATGGCGAGGTCTCCCTCCAGGAGGCCTTCTCCTATGCCAAGGAGTTCACCGTGCGCGACACGGCGCTGCTGGGCAGGGGGCCGCAGCACCCCAGCTTCGACCTCAACCTGCGGGGCAGGGACGATCTGCCCCTGACCCGGGTGGATGCCTCCGGCAACCGGCTCGTGCTGCGCCAGACGAAGGGCCCCCTGCAGGTGATGCGCGCCTCCACGGGGACGCAGGTGCTGGAGATCCCCGAGGGCCGACGCACCTCATGGCTGGGACTGGGGCCGGGCAGGTACCTCATCGTTCGCAGAGAGGAGGGAGGGGAGACGTTCGCGCGAGAGGTGGTGCTGACCGCTGGGCAGACGCTGGTCGTGGACGAGAGCAGCCTCACGGGCGTGCCCTCCCCGGTGCTGGCGCGCAAGCTGCTGGACGTGGAACGGCCGCCACGGCGGCGGGTGCTGTCGGCGATGTTCGTCCCCATCTATGACAAGGATCGTCCGGCGCTGGGCATCGAGTTCGAGCACACCCTCGGCACCCGCTGGTCAATCGCTCCCAGCGCCAACATCTCGTTCGCCGGCGATTTCGGCACGGTGCTGGTCGGACGCTTCTTCATGTCCGGCCAAGCACCGGAGGGGTTCTTCCTCGGCCCGCTCTGCGCATTCCACCGGACGAAGACCGTCCATGAAGGCGCCATCTTTCACCGCAGCAACTTCATCCTGGGGGGAACGATCGGCTACGCGCACATCGTGGGCAGCCGGCTCCTCCTGTCAGCGAGCCTGAACACCGGCGCGACCATCCTGGATGGCGACGAGCTGGGCTTCTGGGAGTGGGTGAACACAGCGCACATGAGGGTCGGCTTCGCCTTCTGACGCAACGCACCCGGTCAGCCGAACGCCTCGGGTGGAGACGATCCGCGAGAAGCGCGGGATTTCGATCGCGCTGAGCGAGATCGCCCGGACCGCCGCGGCGCCTCAAGTCCTTTTCAATTCAAGGCGTTACCGCGCCAGACGAGCCGCAGTCACGCGAATCGCTGGCCCGCGTTTTCGGGAGATCGCTTCCATCCTCTGAAAGAGGAGCGCGCCACCCAAGGCGACCTCTCCGCGCGTCATGGCGTTGCCGAGTTCAGGCTGGTGGACGTCGAGCGCCAGCGTGGCGACGTGCCGCCCACGCAACCCGTGCCTGAGCCGCGCATTCCGCTGGATTCCAGCTGGTAGGTCCGCCGACGACGGTTCCCGCTCAGCGGAGCTGCTACCTTCACCGGAATGACCTCTCCCCCCCCCTCCTGCGAACACCGGACAGTGCGCGGCTCTCCTGGACGAACTGCGAAGGTTCGTTCAGGAGCGGGAATGGGCGCAGTTCCACGATCCCAAGAACCTCTCGATGGCAGTCGCCTCCGAGGTGGGCGAGCTCGTGGCCCTACTCCGCTGGGTTCGGAACGACGAAGCCGACGCATTCGTTCGCCAGCCAGAGAATCACGCGCGCCTCAGGGCGGAAGTCGCCGATGTCGCCATCTCCCTGCTGTTGCTGTGCGATAGAGCTGGCATCGACCTCCAGCAGGCGATCCTCGACAAGCTCGAGGTCAACCGCAGGAACTACCCCGTGGAGAGCACCCGCGGTCGCGCGGAACGCCCCGAGCGCCATCGTCCCTGAGCGTGCCAGGGTCCCTTCTTCCGTCCCTACCTCACGCGTCCTGGTGAAAAGACAGAGCAACTACTCCGCTTCGCGGTGGCCGTCCCCATGGGTCGACCGCCTTGTCCCAGCGAGGAGCGGTTGTGTCTCTGTACTTTGTCCCAGCGAATCGCCAGAACCTGGAACTCTCGATCGAGCAGGACGTTCCCCCCGAGCGGCTTGCCCCCTTCGTGCCGGACGATGTCATCCGGGAGATCCAGGATCGAGCAGGAATGGAGGGCATCCGATGCTGGGCGATGACTCCCACCAAGCGCTCCATCTTCGATGCCATGCACCCGGGGGACATCGTCCTCATGTCGGAGAAGGGGACCAGACGCTTCACGCACTGCGCGCAGGTCACCTTCAAGCTCGAAAGCAAGGCGCTCGGCGACGACCTGTGGCCCATCCGGGGGGAAAAGTCCTGGGAGCTGATCTACTTCCTGCGAAACATCCGTCGCGTCAGCATTCCCAAGGCTGAGTTCGTGATCAGGTTCGGCTATCAGCCCAACTTCGACGTCGCGGGGGCTACGCTGGTATCAACTGAACGGGTCCGGGACTTCGAAGCAAGACATGGTCCTATCGAGGACTGGTTCGATCTCCCCTACTTCCGAGAGGAACTCCCGGAGGACCGCGTAGAACTTCATGATGAAGTGATCAGCGACTACTCGGCCGACAACGTCGCTGTTGTCACCAAGCGACGTCGCCTGCACGCGAAGTTCGCGGCGAAGATCAAGGCGAACTATGGAGCCGCCTGTGCCATGTGCGGCATCACGGAGCAGGACTTCCTTGTCGCAGGTCACATCGTCGCCTGGTCGGAGGACGAGAAGAACCGACTGAACCCGGCCAACGGGTTGTGCCTCTGCGTCCTGCATGACAGGGCATTTGAGCGCGGCTATCTCATCATTGATGACGGGTTCCACATCCGGATGAACCGCCACATCCACCCCGACTCGCCCTTGGGGAACCAGCTGAAGCAGCTGGATGGACTCCGCCTCCGCCTTCCTGTCAGCCATCCTCCAGACCTGGAGCTTCTGAAGCGGCACCGGGACAAGTTTCCGCTATGGAGCGGATAGGTGGTTCGGTTTTCGGACTCGACGCGCTGGATGTTCCGCGAGCCCACAGGTGTTACCAAGCAGGCTGGTTGGTGGGTGCATGGGCGGGGTGGTTGATGGGATATGGGAGAGCGGCGAAGTGCAAGGAACGTTGATGGGAAGAAGGGCGCGGCGAGCCATCCTCGCGTGTGACGGCTCGCCGCGAGCAGAGGCCTACGCGGCCGAGAGTACCTGACGGTCGATGACGGCGCGCACCAAGTCGCAGTCGAGGAGTTTGCGCTTGCGGCGCGCGCCCTCGCGCAGGCAGAGGGAGGCCAGCCGATCGAGAGCGCGGTGAGCCCCCGCACTGGCCTCGTGAAGCAGGGCGACGGCGTCCTGGGGGAAGAGCTCGCGCTCGCAGCCGGCCAGCTTGGCACGCCGCCTGCCACGAAGTAGTGCGGCCTGTCACGCCCGATCAGTGAGCTGACCGACGGTGCTCATCGGACGGATACGCTCGTCCAGCTCCGACTCATACTGGTCGATACACTCGAAGAAGCCCTCCATCAGCCGCGTGCGTCGCATCGAGGGTGAAGCGCGACGTGCGGTGAACCACGATGATGCTGATGGTGCTCGTCGGCTGCAGCACGTCACCGAGGGGCCGCTGCAGCACGGGCCTCCTCCGGTCCGTGCCGGAGGCTCCTCGCCTGCCCCGCGCTCCTCCTACTCGCCCGCCTGAGCGACTGCATCTCCCCCGCGGCCCCAGCGGATGCAGCCCGCTGGTGTCTTGAAAAAAGGCGCGCGGGCAGTCAGGAGCGCTTCCGTGCGCGAGCCGGTTTCCGGGCGGCTCGCGTCACCTGGCGCGGGCCTTGGCCGAGGGGTGGGATCACCACATGAAGCGCGGCATAGAGGTAGAAGTCGGTCTCGCCCCCCTCGTTGCCGAAATACCCGGTGGCGCTGTACGCACCGGAGTGGAAGAGCTGAACGACAGGTTCCTCCGAGGAGGCACTGTCCGCATCGCCCTCCACGGTGCGCGGCTTCACGGGGCCGTTGAACTCTGGCGGCGAAATGACCCACATCACTCCGAACCCCTGGGGCGCGTCCTCGTGAGCGGCGATGGGGAGGGCTTTCTCGAGCAACCACGGGTCCAGCAATCGCTCATCCAGCAGCTCTTGTTCTTCTTCGGTTGGGAATCGCTTCAACCGCCAGGTCTCATCAGCGCACATCTCGATGAGGTAGGGCTGAAGTGAAACAGGCAGGCCCGCCCTGAGCGCTGCCGCGGCCACCTCTTGATCGCGTCCTTTCAACCTGTGAAGGGCTGCGCCCCTCTGGGTCAGCGGCGGCAGCGTGCGCCGGAAGGCTGCTTCGTGGCTGTACATGTGGAAGCAGGGGAAGCCGAGCACACCGCCCCGCGGAAGGAAGTGGCGATCCGCCAGTGCTCGCTCCAACCCCTGCTGGAGCCGCTCCGCGGCTGCGCCAGAGGGCCTGGGGGCCGTGATGGCACCCTCCCCCCGGTAGAGGAGGTAGGTCAGCGTCACGCGCAGCCCCATCCACACCTTGTCGATGGCATGGTCCACGTCACCGAAGAAGGCCGCCCAGTGGATGCGCGAGGGCTCTGCCTGTTCGCTGATGTCCTGCCCCCAGTCGAAGACCTTGTGCGCGCCGCGGTGCGTGAGCACGAGCTGACCGTTGAAGAACCGCGAGGGGAGGCATACCACCAAGGTGCCCAGCATCTGGCTGCCTCGAGGCGTGTCCTTGTGAGGCTCGAAGTGGCCCTCCGTCCCGTACACGTTGACGTTGTACAGCACGGCGGTGAGGGGGGTAGGGTCGCCAGGGCAGAGCTGCTGGCGGACGACTTCAAGCACGCCGGAGGCGGCCGGATCGAAATTCAGGACGGTGAATGCCCCGCCTTCGGCCTTGAGGTGGAGGGCATCACGCACGCGGCGGTTGTACAGCGTCTTCCTGCCCTTTCCGAACGGGGCCGGCGAGCAGCGGGCAAGCAGCGGCTCAAGAGCGGTGTGTGGATCCGCGCCACGCTCCAACCGCGAGATGGGCACCTGCACTCCGTCCTTGAAGCGCAGTGTCACCGGAGCTTCGGGCACGAGTGTGCCGCTGCAGACGAAGGGCGCGGAGATGCCGTGGACGAGGTTGCTCAGCTCCTCGATGACAGTTTGTTGATGCGCTGAAGACTGAGGGATTCGATGGGGCATGGAAGGAATGTGCTCCCCTGGGTAGGGCCGCCGGCATGATACCTCAAAGGTATGGCTGGCTTCTTCCGGAACCGGAAGCTCCCCGGCGGTGCAAGGCTCTGACCCTGGCGTGGAGCCCGGGAATCCCAGAGAGCCCTTGCGCAGCTGGCTGCTCACGAAGTGCCGCCTGTCGAGCGGTCCGCTCGGTCTCTCATGGACCTTGCCGACGCGCTACTCTTGAGCCGCCATGACCGAACCCAGCGAACACGAGTTGATCCGCAACGTCGCGTGCGATGTCGTGGGCCGCCGCGATGGCACCTTCCGCATCGAAACGACCAACCGCGGCGAGGCAGTGACGCGACGGACTGCCCGGCTCTAATAACCGGCGGCCGCAGGCATGCGTAACGAAGGGTGGAGAGCATGTCGGCGAAGGAAGGGCGCACCTTGTGGCGGTACCAAGGACGGCACTGCGGTTTGTAGAGGACGTGCCCGTGCTGGGCGAACCACAGCACCGTGAGGCTATAGAGGAGCATGGCCAGCGGTGCTGTCCGCCGCACGGCCAGACCCCTGGTGGGTGGTCCACAGGCTCTTTCCATCCAGGCTCACCACGCCCATGGGAAACGGCAGCCTCGGAGTGTTCGGGTCCTTGAGCACCTGCTGCACCTACGCCCTCACCGTCTGCCGCAGGCCGTCCGGGGGCTGCTTCTCCAGCAAGCGCCACAGCGTCGAGCCCACCACCGCTTGCGACAGCCCCAGCCGCTTTCTCGTCCGTGCCCCCACGTGACCTGGACGGTCATGTCCGATTCCGCTCACCCCCTCCTGCGCGTAACCTCGCGTCCCCAGGGGCTTCTTCCAATCCTCGCCCCTGAAGACGCATCTCAGGCCTGCACCTGGCACTGAAATCGCTGCTCATTGGCGACGCTCCTCCAGAGCGGCCTCAAGTCCCTGGTGCAGGGAAGGCGCTGCCGGGTTCTCATCGAAGGTGACGGTTCGCAAGGTAGCGTTGTGCTCGATGGCGGCTCGCATCGCCTCCGCCCCGCAATTCCCGATCGCGTTGTGGCTCAGTCGAAGAATCTTGAGTGATGCGTTGTTGCGAAGGGCGGCGCCGATGCTTGCCGCGCCGGTATCACCGAGCTTGTTGTGGTTGAGGCTCAGCGCGATGACTGAGTCGTTGGAAGCGAGTGCCTCTCCGATTGCGGCGCCGCCGACATCACCAATCTGGTTGCGCCCGAGTCCCAGCTCCACCAGCGACGCGGACGAACGAAGCGCCTCTCCAATCGCCTTGGCCCCATCGTCTCCCACCCGGTTTTCGTTGAGACACAGCGTTGTAAGCGAGGCATTCGCTCTCAGGGCAGCTCCAAACGCCTTACCGCCAACGTCCGCGATCTCGTTGTTGAACAGCCACAGCTCCCTGAGCGCGGTGTTGTTGAACAGTGCGTTCGCAATGGCTACGCCGCCAGCGTCCGAGATCTGGCAACCGCCCATTGTCAGGATGGAGGTCTTGCTGGTCCCGAGCGCCTCGGCGATAGCCGCCACCTCGCGTTGCTGAAGTGCGCCGTGGACCGTAACCTCAACCTGTCCCGCGCGCAGTCGCACCACTGCTTCGGCTGCGTCCACCGTCACGGCGTCCCGCCTACAGACGACGTTGATGAATGGGAGAGTCGCGCCATCGCCCGCGGGCTCGTCGATTTCGGACAACTCGACCAGGCCGTACGGACCGAACTCTCGCCTCACCGATTCGGCGTCGTAGAAATACATCGGAAGCCCAGGCAGTCGCTCGTACCAGTCGTCGCCGAGCCGTGGGCCCTGTCCGTACATGGGGGCCTTCTTCGAGATGACCGTGAAGATCATGTGCCCACCAGGCTCGAGCTGGCGGTAGCAGTCACGAATGAACTTCAGCCGGCCGCGACCATCGAGAAGGTAGGCGAGCCCATGGCAGAAGATGCCGTCGTACTTTCGGCGGTCGAAGGGCATGTCCGTGACCGAGCCGCGGACGATCGGAATCTCGAGTCCGAGTCGCGAACGAGCAAGCTCGATCGCCCTCTCCGAGATTTCGATCCCCGCCACAGACATCCCACGCTCAAGAAACGGCTTCGCATTTCTTCCGTAGCCGATGCCAGGTATCAGGACGCTCTTGACGCCCGCTCGAATGAATGTGTCGCACGCAGCCGAAGCTGACGCTGTCGGCGCGAGCCCCCACATCAGCTGCTTCTCGTTGAACGCTCCTTCCCAGAATTCGGTCACGATGGCTTCGCTCCTTGCTCGTATTGAACCGCGCGTGCTCTTTGGTGCGCCTCCACGATGTAAAGGACGCCACGCCGTGAGACGTCCCCCTGGCCGCCTTCGCCGCTCCGCGTCGTGACTACCGGAGGGACGACGCCCGCGACGAGACTCTCGCCGTCCACCTTGCCGCTACCCATGCTTGCTCCCGCCGCGGCAAGCGCCACGGATAGCGACCCGAGTCCGCACCTCCTCGCCCAGAGTCGCGAGCGTCACCTCGCCGAGGCGCTCGAGAAGGAGCGCCTCCGCAGCATCAAAGGACTTGCCAAGAGCCGCGTTGACCGCCTGTTCAACGACGCACCCGGGCGTCTCCGTTCGGTGCCCGATGGCGAGCAGCGACGGCAAGCCAAGCGCAGTGTAGATGTCGCGCAAGGTCACCTTCGCGAGATCGCAGGCAAGGGTCCAACCCCCGCCATGTCCCTTCTCCGACTGGACGTATCCCTTGTCACGAAGGCCGGCCATGACTCGCCGGATCACCACGGGGTTGGTGTCCATAGCCTTCGCCATCTGCTCGGACGTCAAGGGCCCCTCGTGCTGCGCCATGTGCAGCAGGACGTGAAGCACGCCCGAAAGTCGGCTGTCCCTTCTCATGCAACTTATGATGTTGCATGATTGGGCCGTGGTCAAGGGGACGAGCAGACGATCTCCTCGTTACGCGCCCGCCCGGCGGCTCTCCCCTTACAGCTCCCTCGACTTCGGGTCGGCGAAGAGTGGGGCCACGTCGCGCGCGCCGAGATGCGCGAGGTAGTGGCCGATGGCTCCCCAAAGGAACTCCATGCGGTTCTTGATGCCCTTCGCGCACCAGGCCTCGTCCATCTTGTCGGCGACGTTCGCCTCTGAGGCGTACGCCCATGTCCGATCCCAAGCAGCTCACGCCTGCCCTCGGTGGTGGCGGTCCAGGTCAGGTAGATCTGGCTGGAGTTCGTCGGGCTCGCCCCCCAGGCCCGTCGGCACCGCAGGCAGGGTGGAGTCGCCCTGATCTCGTCACCGGATCCGGCGGCGCCCTGGGCGGCTCGTTCAACCGCGGCCGAGCCACCGTGAGACCGCGGCGCGGATGTCTCCGTCTCCTGACCATGCTGGCGCGGTCGATCCTTCTCCAGGGGGCCTCGGTGAGGCCCACCTTAGTAGCGCCTGACGGCATCCGCGATCTCGGCGAAGCCCAATCCCTCCGTGCGGCCCAACCGGGATTAGCAGCCAGTCGGGCAGATCCCCTTCCTTGTCGACGACCCACAGTGCCGTGTTGAAGAAGGGACGTGGCGGCGCGCCGTGCGGAGCGCTGACGGTAGCGCCTTCCAGGGAAAACAGCACCAGTGCCAGGGCGTGGCGCGGCGCATCTCTCGGCGGGATGGGCTGGACTTTCTCGATGAGGACTTTTCGGCGCTCGTTCATGGACCTTCATCCCGGACCCCAGGACGGGAGGTCATACGCCACGCGCTGGAGTTGGCCTTCCGGTACCAGTTGGTGGGGCCCCTTGCGCCGTACAACCGCCGATAGAAAGGCTGGGGGCGCTGTTGCAGGGTGCGGCCCGGGGCACTGCTGGGCTGCAGGGGGTCTCGGGACGGGGCCCGTCAGACGTCTGGGCGTCGGGAAATGGCTTGAGGGGAACTCCACCGAGGCCTCGGGCCGCACATGGGTGGTCGGCTGGGACGGCACCATCTCGAGGCGCGAGCCAGCAACGGCTCGATGCCCCCCGTGGGTGCTGAGGGAGGTGGTCGACACGGCCCACGTGACCTCGCTTCGTCCTGAACCATGCAACCTGATGGAACACTCGCCTCGAACCCTCCCTTACAGGTAGGCTTAGAGCATGGAAAGTACCCGGAAACAAGCGAAGCTGAAGCGGCGGATGCACCGAAAGAAGAGGGCCGAGGACAAGCGCAAGGCTGGCGCCCTACCTGTCGTACTGCTCGAATCAGGCCAGGAGTCCTCACCGGTCGATGGCTCCAAGATGTCCGACGCCCTGGAGCAGGTGGCCAGACCCTTGCTGGAAAACATGCCGGACGAGCTGGGGCTCCACGGGACACGCACCGCCGTGCTGATGGCCGCTGCCAGCTGGAACGCCGCCGTCACCCATTCGCCCGAGGAAACGGAGCAGGCGCTTCAAGAACTGGCCCGCCTGTTCGCGAACGACTCGCCAACGCTTGAAAAGCTCACGCTACCTTTCCTCCGGCTGCTGGCGGAGCGCAAACGGCAGCTCTTTCCTCGCGATGACCGCCTCATCATGGAGGTGAACGTCGAGGACCGGGGCGACCACTTCTACCTCACCGCCTCGAGCATGCGACGGCCGCCTGGCTCCTCCCAGAGGAGCGGGTGAGGACGAGGCCGCCCCCAGCGCATGGCCCGCTCGGGCGCAAGTTGGTTCGCGGCCTCCAGAAGCAGCTGCAAGCGCGCGTGGTGGAGCAGCGCGCCTTCGCAGCCGCGAAGCAGTCGTCGCAGCAGCTCGCGGACTCCTTGGGCGGCGACGAGCGCCTACCCAACTGACAGGTCTCACTCACTCCATTCAGCGAGAAAGACTCCTGGATGATGCGCCAGGGAGATGCCGATGTGGAGATCGCTCCGGGAAAAACCGGCCGCATTGCCGTCGTCACGGACTATGGCTCGTTCGACGCGAGCACGGATGGGGGCAAGCTCGTCCTGGAGCTCTTTCGGGACGGAGGCCACCGACAAGTCTGCATCCAGTTAGTGCCCAGAGACCGCCGCTAGCCTGACGGTTGGGAGCCCTCCTCACCGTGCTGGGACTGAGCCTTGGCTGCGCCAGTTCCGACGTCTCCATCCGCCCGGACGGCGGCCCAGGCCCCCAGGACTGCCCCCAGAAGGCCTTGGAAGCCATGAGGATCCTCCGACTCCGTCCAGGAGACACCGCCAAGGCTGAGGTCGACGCCAACCAGCGCGCCGATGACTCCATCATGGTCAACGATGGGCCCGTCGAGAGCGTGTTGGCGAACGACCTCGGATACCTGCCTCCCACCACCCGCTTATACGGGCAGATCTGGACTGGGGGACCCAACGTGGTCATCCGCTACTACGAAGCCCGGCCGCCGGACGGAGACCCCATCCCCATCTGCGCTGTGGCTCGCCTCAGTGGTGGCGGGTTGCGGAAGCGGCCAAGGCCACGTCCCGGAAGCGCGGTGCTCGAGTTCTCCCGGGCGAGTGTTCACATCGTCGATGCCTTCCGCTGACCCGATCCCGCCAGGGGCAGGGGAGGCTTTGCTTCCGCCCAGTCGCCCCCTACCTGCCAGGAACCTCCTTCGTCAGCGAAGAAAAGGACGTCATCGAGGCCCTCGTCGAGGTGGCGCAAGAGGCACATTGGCGACGTCTCCACCGATGACACGGGCGAGCTGGGCCTGGAAGACGAGAGCAAGGTGCGGCTCAAGTCCCTCGTACATCCCGGTCAGTCATTCACCTATGAGTACGACTTCGGTGACGGCTGGCTGCACACGAGCCTGGTCGAGAAGGAGATGGAGCCCGACCCTCGCTTCTTCTACCCTCTCTGCATCGGCGGCGCACGGGCCTGTCCCCCTGAGGACTGCGGCGGCCCTCCAGGATTGGCGGCGTCTTCGACCCGGAAGGCTTCGATCTCAACCGCGTGAATCTGGAGTTCAGGTTCCCCCGCTGAGCTCTCAGGCCCAGGTCTCCTTCTCCAGAAGGTGGACCACGAGAGCCGCATCCACCTCGACATCGAGACCGACAACCTCGAGGCCGAGGTGAAGCGCCTCGAGGCGCTCGGCGCCCGCCGCATCGCCTTCGTCAAGGAGCGCTGGTGGGTCCTCGAAGCTCCCACCGGCCACCGCTTCTGCGTCGTCCAGCCCCAGCGCGGCTCCCTCGACGCGCGCGCTAATGCGTGGGACGGCTCGGCAACCACACGGTGAAGCGCGTCCCCTGCCCCTCCTCGGAGCGCACCTCGATGCGGCCTCCATGCGCCGCGACGATCTGATGCGAGATGAAGAGCCCCAGCCCCAGGCTCCCTCTCGCCCCAGCCCCCGCCTCCCGGCCCCGATGAAAGGGCTCGAACAGCCCGGGGAGCCGGTCGGCGGGGATGGGCGCTCCCTCGTTGTGCACCTCGAAGCACACCGAGCCCTCCTCCTCCCCCACCGTCACCCGCACCGGCGTGCCCGCCGGGCTGTGCTGCACCGCATTGCCCAGCAGGTTCGCCATCACCTGCGCCAGCCGGTCCGGATCCCCCTCCACCCGGCCCTCCCGCGCGCCTCGTAGCTCGAGGGCCCGCTCGGGGTATGCGGACTGGATCTCCTCCACCACCTGCCGGGCCAGCTCGCCCAGCTCCACCGGCCGCGGACTCAGCGGGATGCCCCCCACCCGGGCCTGCGTGAAGTCCAGCAGATCCCGGATCAGCCGGTGCGCCCGGTCCGCCGCCGAGTAGATGCGCGTGGCCGCCTTCGCCGTCCGCTCGTCCAGCTCCTCGCGCTTGATGAGCGTCGACGCCGACAAGGAGATGGCGTTCAGCGGGTTGCGCAGATCATGGCTGACGATGGCCACCACGTCCTCGCGCACCCGCACCGCGTCGCGCGCCTCCTGGTAGAGCCGCGCGTTGTCGATGGCCATCGCCGCCCGGTCCGCCAGCCCCTGCGCCACCACCTTCACGGACGGCCGGGCCATGCGCCCCGGCTCCGTCGAGGCCAGGTTGATCACCCCCAGCGTCCGGCCCCGGGCCTTCAGCGGCAGGATGAGCGCCGAGCGGGGAGCCAGCAGCTCCAGCACGGCCCGGTGCTCCGCGTTCCTCGCCGCGGCATCCAGCCACTCGGGGGTGATGTCCGCCGCGGTGGCCTGCCCCGTCTCGAACACCTTCGCCACGGGGCTCTCGGAGCCGAGCCGCGGCGGATACCCCATGGCCCGAAGCATGAACGCCCTGTGCTCCGGATTCCGGGCCAGCACCTCCAGCCGCTGGAGCTGCCCGTCCCCGCCCAGCAGGTCCACCATGCAGTAGTCCGCCAGGTGCGTCACCGCCAGCGAGGCGATGTTCTTCAGCGTCGTCTCCAGATCGAGCGACTGCGCGAGCACCGTGCCCACCTCCACCAGCAACGACTGCGCCCGCTCGGCCTCCTTGCGCTGGCTGATGTCCCGGACCATCCCCGTGAAGAGCCGGCCCCGCGCCAGCACCGTCTCACTGACGGCCAGCTCCATGGGGAAGATGCTCCCATCCTTGCGCTGGCCCCACACCTCGCGCCCCGTGCCGATGATTTTACGAACCCCGGTGCGCAGGTAGTTGTGGATGTACCGGTCGTGCTCGCTCCGGTAGGGCTCGGGCATCAACATGCTCACGTTGCGGCCCAGCAGCTCCTCCGGCGCGTAGCCGAAGAGGCGTGTCGTGGCCGCGTTGACGCCCTGCATCCGTCCGCCCTCGTCGATGGTGATGATGGCCTCCACCGCCGTATCCAGCACGGACCGCATCCGCTCGCTCGTCTCTCGCAGCGCCTCCTCCACCCTCTTGCGCTCGGTGATGTCCGTGGAGATGCCGCCCAGGGCCAGCCGTCCGCTCAGGCCGGGCATGGGGAACTTCACGGACAGGTAGGTGTGCGGCCCGTCCTCCTGGGGGATGCTCTCCTCGACCGTCACGGGCCGGCCCTCGGCCAGCACCTGGAGATCCACCTCCCGCAGGCGATGGGCCACCTCCGCGGGCCACAGCTCCAGACCGCTCTTCCCGAGCAGCTGCTCGCGCGGGCGCTGGTGCAGGGCCTCCATGTGGCGGTTGACGAGCAGGAAGTGGCCCTCCGCGTCCTTGACGTAGATGGCGGCCGGGGCGTGGTCCACGATGGCCTGCAGCCGCGCCTCGCTCTCGCGCAGCCGCTCCAGGAGCTGCGCCTGGACGATCAGCGAGGTGGCCCGCTGGCCCATGGTGCGCAGCAGCTGCTTGTCGTCGTCCGAGAAGTCGTACGCCGTGCGCGAGCCCATGTGGGCCACGCCGATCACCCGGCCCTCGTGGATGAGCGGCACCCCGTAGAGCGCGTGGATGCGCTGGCTGCGGATGAGCGGACTGCGCACCACCGGATCCACCTCCGCGTCTCGCAGGAGGAGCGGCGCCTGGCTGGCGGCCACCGTGCCCGAGAACCCCTCTCCCATCCGCACCGTGTAGGCCTCGAGATCCTCCTGCTCGAGGCCGATGGCGGCCCGAACGTGCAGCTCGTCCCGCTCGTCACGCAGGAGGATGGCCACCGAGTCCACCGCGGCGACCGTCTCCAGCAGCACGGTCATCAGCTGGGGCAGGAAGGTGTCCAGGTCCCCCGTCCCGAGCGCCGCGGAGGAGACCCGGTCCAGCGCCCTCAGGGTGCGCTCGCGGGCCTGGGCGAACCGGGCCGCCGAGGCGGCGATGACCTCGTCGATGGACTGGTCCATCAGCCGCACCTCCTGGACCGTGATGGCTCCGGCCACGTGCTGCTCCCACAGCCCGAGGATGGTGTCCCGCAGGAGGCTCAGCTCCTCGGCCGCCGTGCGCAGGTCATAGCCCTCGTCGAGCCGCTCCAGGGCATGCTTGTCCGTCAGCTCGCTCAGCTCTCGCTGACCGGCCGAGAGGCCGCCGCGGATGAGGTGGGCAATACGCGCGAGGATCCGGGGAACGTGGTCCCGCAGCACGGCTCCTTCCAGGCGCTCGGCCGCTGGGAAGCTCCGGACCCGGTGCTCCCACTCTCGCAGGATGGTGCGCAGGTGATCCTGGATGAAGTCACACAGACGGAGGCGCTCGTAACCCGTCTCGGTGCCTTGCTCGGCCATGAAGACAAGTTAGCCACCCTCCCGGCGAGGCTTCTGGTCTTCAATGAACGGCACCAGGGGCGAGCGTGCGGACAGGGGCCTCATCGCTGCCTGGGAGTGCTACGGTGGCCTCGTGGCGCACGACGAATCCATTGCGGAGCGGGTGAACCGGCTGGAGCTGCCGTTCAACGAGTTCGGTGTCGACCCGTATGGCATCTCCAAGAAGCACCTCGTCCTGGCGGGCTCCGCGCTCGCCTTCCTCTACCGGTACTACTTCCGGGTGAGGTGCTTCGGCATCGAGCATGTGCCGCCGCGCGGGCGGACCATGCTGGTGGGAAACCACTCGGGCGGCTACGCCGTCGACGGCGCCATGCTCATCACCTCCATGTTCCTGGAGATGAACCCACCCCGGCTGGCCCAGGGCATGGCCGAGAAGTTCATGAACCGCTTCCCCGTCGCCTCCCTCTGGACGAGCCGCACCGGCCAGTTCACCGGCCTGCCCGAGCACGCGCACCGGCTGCTGGAGGACGACCGGCTCCTCATGGTCTTCCCCGAGGGCGCGCGCGGCACCGCGAAGCTCTACCGCGAGCGCTACTCGCTGGTGGACTTCGGCACCGGCTTCATCCGCCTGGCCCTGCAGACGCGCACCCCCATCGTCCCCGTGGGCATCCTCGGAGGAGGCACCGCCGTGCCCACCGTGGCCAACCTCTACAAGCTGGGGCGGCTCGTCGGCGTTCCCTACATCCCCGTCACGCCCTACCTGCTGCCGCTGCCGCTGCCGGCTCCCGTGGAGCTGCACTACGGCGCGCCCATCACCTTCTCCGGCACGGGGGACGAGGATGACGACGTCATCGCCGGGTATGTGGAGCAGGTGAAGTCGCGCATCGCGGAGCTCATCGAGCAGGGGCGCGCGCAGCGGACCCGGAGGCTGGGAGCATGAGGGTCCTCATCCTGGGTATCGCCGGCGGCATCGCCCGCAAGCTGGCCACGCGGCTGCTCGACGCAGGGCACGAGGTGCTCGGCATCGACGTGCGCCCCTGGTCGGCCGCTCCCAAGGGAATCGAGTTCCACCGGGTGGACGTGCGCAAGCGGGCCGCGGAGGACGTCTTCCGCCGCCGCCGGCCCGAGGCCGTGGTGCACATGGCCACCGTCACCGCCCTCAGCGTGAGCGGCGGGGAACGCGGCCGCATCAACCTGGACGGCACCAAGGCTGTCTTCGATCACTGCCGCGACTACGGCGTGAAGCAGGCCCTCTTCATCGGGCGGCATACCTTCTATGGGGCGGCGCCGGACTCGCCGCTCTACCACTCCGAGGACGAGCCGCCGCGCGCGCTGGAGAAGGTGCCGGAGCTGGCGGACCTGGTCGCCGCCGATCTCTATGCGGCCACCGCGCTCTGGCGGATGCCGGAGCTGACCACCGCCGTGCTGCGCTTCGTCTATACGCTGGGAGCCCCCGGCACCGGGACGCTCGCCAGCTTCCTGCGGGGGCGGCGGGTGCCGATGGTGCTCGGGTATGACCCGCTGTTCCATGTGATGCAGGAGGAGGACGTCGTCACCGCCATCCAGCTCGCCCTGGAGAAGCGCATCCGCGGTATCTTCAACGTGGCCGGCCCGCCGCCCATGCCCTTCTCCGTCATCATCCGAGAGACGGGGCGCACGCCGGTGCCGCTCCCGACGCCACTGCTGGCGCGGCTGCTCGGGCGCTTCGGCTTCCCTCGCCTCTCCCAGGGCACGCTGTCCCACATCAAGTACCCCATCGTCGTGGACAACCGCCGCTTCCGCGAGGCCACCGGCTTCCAGTACGCCAACGATGAGGGCCGCATCCTCCGCATCTTCCGCGAGGCCTCGCCGCCGCCCGGCTCGCAGGGTTGAGGCAGCCCGGCGCCCGAGGAGGGAGGGCTGGTGGTCCAGTCTCCGGGCAAGGGATGCTATGTCCGGGCGTCCCCCTCGAGGCGCTTCTCGCGCGAACGCATGGAACACTCCCTCTACATCGTCCCGCGTTGGGCGGGCAGGCCTGATACCGACTTCTACTCGTGGCTCGAGGCGCGGCTCCTGGAGAGCCCACAAGGCTTCTCCTCGGTGCGCGCGCTGGACATGCCCAATCCTTCCCAGCCCACCATCGACGCGTGGGTGGGCACGCTCGCCGCCGCCGTGGGCCGCACCCCTTCGCCCTCCACGGTCCTCATGGGGCACAGCGTCGGGTGTCAGACCGTCATCCGCTACCTGGCGACCCTCCCGCCCGGGCAGGTGATCGACGGCGTGCTGCTCGTGGCCGCGTGGTGGGACGTGGACAAGCCGTGGGAGAGCCTCGTGCCGTGGGTGGAGACGCCCGTGGAGCTCGAGCGCGTGCGCGCCGCGGCCCGCAAGTTCGTCGTGCTGCTGTCCGACAATGATCCCTTCACCTCGGACTACGCGCGCAACCAGCGCCTGTGGGAGGAGCGGCTCGGCGCCACCGTCCTGCTCGCCCCGGGTGCCCGCCACTTCAACAACCCTCGGGAGCCCGCCGTGCTGGAAGCACTTCGCTCGCACTTCGGCTCCGACACGAACGCTCGGAAGTGAGGCCCATGGAACCCTCGACCCAGGCCCCTGCCCAGGAGTTCCTCCGGGACACTCCCTCCTTCCTCATGCTCGGAGCATGGGAGGTGGGAGGCACGAGGTTCGAGCTCGTCAGTCGCCGCCGACTGGACACCCGCCAGGTCATCCCCTACTTCGAGCATGGGGGCGAGCTGCACGTGGGGGTGCTCCAGCGCCGTCGCGCCTCCCGCGCCTTGCGCCGGGGTCCGCTGTTGGGCCTGGAGCCCGTGGGCATCGACTTCGCTGGCGTCGACGAGACGGGCGACATCCTCGAGTACGGCCGCTCCGTCTTCAATGCGCGCACCCACGTCTCCATGGACGACCAGCGCCTGAAGATCCCCCTGCCCAGCTACGCGCGCTCCATCGGCTACCTCACCGAGCTGGTCCTGCCCCTCTTCGTCGCCATCCACCCACCGCCTTCCTCGAAGATCGACGTGGAGTGGGACGGCGCGCGCCATCGCCTCCTCTTCCGTCCGGTGAAGACGCTGCTGCGCGAGCTGGAGACCGGCGTCCATCTCCACAGCGAGGAGCTCGCCCTGCTCCTGCGTGCCCTCGTGGGCCCCGAGGCCCCGTCGAGGCGCATGGCGACCGAGGACTCCCCCGGAGCGAGGGCCCTGCTCGAGCGGGAGCCCGCGCGGCTCTGGGATGCGCGGCGGCTGGCGGCCTTCGTCGAGCGCGCACCCGACGCGGAGACCGCCGCGCGGTTTCAGCGGAAGTCTCCGCCAGCGGGCGCGGACCTCTGCTTCCTCCGCACCTGCCGCGTCCATCTGGATGATCAGTGGTGGGAGGTCGTCACCCCCGCGATGAACCAGTCGCTCGTGGTCCTCCCCTTCGTGCGTCACGGCGCGGAGACCTACTTCCTCCTCTGGTCCGAGGTCCGCCCGGCCGTGCTGGAGCGCCGGGTGCTCCAGCCTCTCTATGATCTGCCCATCCATCCGCACTACGTGAACGCCACGGGCTTCTTCCTCACGGCGCGCGAGATTCGCACGCTGGAGGCGAACACCGGAGTGCCGGAGCTGGTCGCCAGCCGGCTGAGCGCGGCGCTCGGGCAGCCCGTGGGAGTGCGCTCGCTCCAGTGGCTGGGGCGCGGCGGGGAGCCGGCCCCGGCGGTGAGCAGCGAGGTGCGCCATCGCGTCGCCTGTGAGCTGGATGTCTCTCAGATCCAGGCGCTCCCGGAGGACGTGTTCCTCATCCGCGCCTCCGAGCTGTCCCGCGCCGTGGCCGAGGGTCGAGTGCGGGATCCCGTCATCGTCTCCGGGTTGCTCTCGCTGGGCGCCGAGCTGGGAGTGGATCCCTTCGGTGAGGCACGCACCGCTCCCGTGGCGTCTCGCGTCACGTTCCTCGACACGATGACGCATGGCTCGACGGTGCAGCGGCGGCTGCGGACGTACTCCTCCATCGAGCAGGAGCAGCTCCAGGCCCCCACCTACGCGCGGCTGATGACGCTGCTTCAGCACGAGTACGGCGTGCGCGTGGCCTATCCGCGGAACGAGGCGGACCGCTCCTTCTTCAAGGCCGCGTTCCGCGTCTTCATGGCCGCCGACCGAGGCGAGAACCGGGCGCTCCAGGGGCTCCACTGGTCCCATGACGCGTTCCACTTCGCGCTGGGCAACTACACCCTCCCAGCCCCCACGGACTTCGAGCGCTGGTACGTGAGCGGCGAGCCCATCCCGCCCGCGCCTCCCGCCGAGGGCCCGCTCTTCGAGCAGTACGCCCGGGCGCTGAAGTCCGCCGAGGACGAGGCCACCTTCTTCAGCTTCTGGACGCTGTACCACGAGGTGTTCTCGCTGAGCCGGCACGTGAGCCAGCTCACGTACTACGCGGCGCTGCGAGACATGGGCATCACCGATCGCCCGACGAGCCGCGCCATCTTCGACGCGGTGACCAGCCGGGCGGAGATCCCTCCCGAGGTGGAGCGCAACGAGACGTACCGGAACCGCAAGGACGTGAGGGACCTGTTCGAGTACATGCGCGGCTTCCGGGACTACCACCTGAACGACATCCGCGAGGCCTGGAAGTACGCCACGCGCGACGTGTACCGGGGCTTCTTCCTGCGCTTCGGCCTCTACTCGGGAGACACGGACAGCTACGTGCGTGGCGTGAAGGCCTTCCAGTCCCGGCTGGATGCGTATCCTCCCGGCCTCAACCCGCTGCTGGCGCAGTGCGCGGACGCACGGGTAGGGCTCGCGCTGCGCGTGTTCGATGGCACCAAGGCGCTGAGGCTCGTGCGAAAGGCCCTGGAGGGAGAGGGAGAACCCCTCCGTGAGCTGCGGCGGAACTTCCTGCACGGCGTGGCCGAGCCCTACTTCAATGCGCTGGAGGAGCAGCAGCGAGCCCTGGAGGGACTGCGCGCCCAGGTGACGAACGCGGAGATGGTGCCGCGCAACGAGCACCTCCATGGGGACATCCAGGCCCTGGCCTCGACGGTGGAAACACTGCGCGCACGGCTCTGGGACGAGGTGGAGAAGACCGGGTTGCTGACGCCCGAGGCGGTGGCCGCCGAACGCGTCCGCGAGCTGCCTCGATGACCTGGCCTCAGGCTCGCACGTCGTTGAACCCGAGCCCCACGGACACCTCCGAGGCACTCAGCCTGCGCCACGCGCCGACGGGAACATCCAGCACCAGGCTCCCGACCGCCACCCGGTGCAGAGCACGCACCGGGTGCCCTACGGCCGCGAGCATGCGCTTCACCTGATGGTGACGGCCCTCGGTGAGCACCAACTCCACCTGCTCCGGACCGAGCAGCCGCGCTCCCGCGGGGCGCGTGGGCCCGTCCTCCAGCACCAGCCCCTCCCGAAGCCTCGCGAGCGCCTCCTCCGAGGGCCTCCCCGCCACCTCCGCCACGTAGCGCTTGGGCAGGTGCGTCTCCGGTGAGGTGCCGTGCTGCACCACCCGCTCGTCATTGGTGAAGAGCAGCAGGCCGGTGGTGTCCCGGTCCAGCCTGCCGATGGCGTACCACTCGAAGCCCTGCAGCTCCGCGGGCAGCACCGCCCGCAGGCGCTCGAACACCGTCCCCACGCCCTCTGGATCCTTCCCCGCGACGATGACGCCGGCGGGCTTGTGGAACATCAGCACGAGCAGCGGGGCCTCCAGCTCGCACAGCCGCCCGTCCACACGCACCTCCACTCCTGGCTGGACCGGTGCGAAGGGCTCGCGCTCCACCTGGCCGCCCACCTCCACCCGCCCCTCGCGGATGGCCCGCTCCGCCTCCGTCCGAGGCATCACCCCCGCCCGCCCCAGCGCCCGCGCCAGCCAGTCCGCCCGGCCCCCAGGCGACACAGGGCCCTTGCGCAGCCGCGCCGCCTCCAGCCATCGCGGTGTCTTCTTCCGACCCAACGGTGTCCCTCGCCTCCTCCATTGATTCCCCCGTCGATCCTCCGTACAGCCCCCGCGCTTCATTCCTCCCTGTCTACCCTCCGAGATAGCGCTTCGGGCGAGCGGCCCACTCCCGGTCGAGGATGGCGTGGATGAGCGAGTCCACCCACTCGCCCTTGAGGAAGGAGTTCTCCCGGAAGTGTGCCTCCTGACGGAAGCCGAGCTTCCGCAGCACGCCCACGGAGCCATGGTTGCGCGGATCGCAGTCCGCCCACACGCGGTGCAGTCCAAGCGCTCCGAAGCCGAAGTCCAGGATCGCCTCGCAGGACTCGGTGATGTAGCCCCTGCCCCACTCGGAGCGATGGACGACGTACCAGAGCGCACCCTCGCGCAGCTCGGCATCCACCACCTTCAGTCCGCAGCGGCCGATGAGGCGCCCGTCCTCCCGAAGCACCACCGCCAGATCATGGATGCGCCGGGGCGTCTCCCGCGCCGTGGCCATCGAGTCCTGGATGTACTTCAGGCTCTCCTCTGGCGTCCGGACGCCGTGGGACTGGTAGCGGACCACCTCCGGATCCGACTCGTACGGCCAAGTGGCGCGCCAGTCCTCCTCCTCGAACTCGCGCAGTCGCAGACGGGGGGTGAGCAGTTCCATGGACGCGCAGCGGATGCCACCGGGGTCCAATCGTCAAGGCCCAAAGGGTCTGCCTGTCTCGAGCACCAAGGCGAGGTTTGACTCACCCCGGCAGCTCTGCCATGTGCGGCGCGTGATTCCGCCCGAGCAGTCCTCCGCGTTGCGCGAGCCGCCCCCGGGCCCGGTGGTGGGGTTCATCCTGCGACTGGGTCAGGCCCTCCACCAGTACGGCACTCCGGCCCACCGGCTGGAGGAGCAGCTGCGCCAGGTGTCCGAGCGCTTCGGCGTGGAGGCGCGCTTCTTCTCCACCCCCACCTCCATCTTCGCCTCCTTCGGCCGACCCGAAGCGCTCCAGACGAGCCTCATCCGCGTGGAGCCCGGCGAGATGGACCTCGAGCGGCTGACGCTGCTGGACGCGCTCGCGCAGGAGGTCATCCACGGGAGGCTCGCCCCGGACCAGGGCGCGCAGCGGGTGGAGTTCATCCTCCAGTCGCCCGTGCGCTATGGGCGCCTCATCACCCTGCTCTGCTGGACGGTCGCGGCCGGCGCCGCGGCTCGGCTCTTCGGCGGAGGGGCTCGGGAGATCGGCGTGGCGGCGCTGAGCAGCCTCGCCATCGGCGTGCTGGATCAGCTGACGCACCGCAACCTGCGCGCCTCCCGGGTGCTGGAGCCCGTGGCCGCGCTGATGGCCTCGGCCCTGGCCGTCGCCGCGGCGAGCGTCCTCGGTCCGATGTCCATCCAGGTGGCCACGCTCTCGGGGCTCATCGTCCTGCTGCCAGGGCTCGGGCTCACCGTGGCCATCAACGAGCTGGCCACGCGGCACCTCATCTCCGGCACCTCCCGGCTGACGGGCGCGGCGCTCGTCTTCCTCCAGCTCACCTTTGGCGTGGCCCTGGGGCAGCGGCTGGCCGAGCTGCTGCCCGTGCCCGCCACCGTGCTGCCCGCCTCGCCCCTGCCGTTCTGGACGGCGGTGGCGGCGCTGGTGGTGGCGGCGCTCGCGGTGAGCGTGCTCTTCCGCGCACGGCCCGAGGACATCGGGTGGATCGTCGCGGCGGGCGCGCTGGCCTTCGGTGGAGCCCGGCTGGGAACCCGGGGGCTCGGCGCGGAGCTGGGAGCCTTCGTCGGAGCGCTGGCGCTCGGCATGGCCAGCAACCTCCTGGCCCGCGCGCGCAACCGGCCCGCCGTCGTTACCATCGTCCCGGGGATGATGCTGCTCGTCCCCGGCAGCCTCGGGTTCCGCAGCCTGGAGTCCCTGCTCGCCCGGGATGTGGTGTCCGGCGTGGGCACCGCCTTCTCCATGCTGCTGGTGGCGGTGGCCATCGCCGCGGGCCTGCTCTTCGCCAACGCGCTGGTGCCTCCGCGCCGGGTGCTCTGAAGCCCGGCCCGCCTCCGAGCCTCAGCGCCTGGCGCTCCGAGCCGCCTCCACCGCGCGGAGGATGGCCTCCGGCGTGGCCGGGGACATGAGCTGCACCTCCGTGCGCGGAGGCCCGAAGGCCCCGATGGCGTGCCGCAGCGCCGTCACCGCGCCGATGGCGAGCATGAACGGGGGCTCACCCACCGCCTTGCTCCCGTGGATGGTGCCGTCCTGAGGCGCGCGCTCCAGCAGCGACACGCGGAAGTCCTCGGGCGCATCGCCCAGCGCCGGAATCTTGTACGTGTCCGGCGAGTGCGTGAGGAGCCGCCCCTTCGTGTCGATGAGGACCTCCTCGCAGGTGAGCCACCCGAGCCCCTGGATGAAGCCGCCCTCCACCTGGCCCTTGTCGATGGTGGGCACCAGCGAGCTGCCCACGTCGTGGAGGATGTCCACGCGGCGGATCCGGTGCTCGCCGGTGAGGCCCGACACCTCCACCTCCACCACCGCGCTCCCGAAGGCGTAGTAGTGGAACGGCTTGCCCCGCCCCGAGTTCCGGTCGTACCCGATGCCCGGCGTCCGGTAGTACCCCGTCGCGGACAGCGACACCTGGTCCTTGTATGCGGCCTGCGTCACGGCCTCGAAGCTCACGGTCCGCTGAGGCTGCCCCGGGTGGGACACCTTCCCCCCCGCGAAGGCAATCCGCTCCGCCTCCGCGCCCTCCACCTGCAGCAGCTTCGCGGCGATGGGCCGCAGCCGCTCGCGCAGCGTGTCGCAGGCGTTCTTCACCGCCTGCCCGTTCAGGTCCGAGCCGCTCGAGGCCGCGGTCGCCGACGTGTTGGGCACCTTGTCCGTGGCGGTGTTCATCACCCGCACGCGCTCGACGGCCACGCCCAGCTCGTGGGCCGCGATGGCCCGCATCTTCGTGTGCAGCCCCTGCCCCATCTCCGTGCCACCGTGGTTGAGCTGCACGGTGCCATCCGCGTAGATGACGACGAAGGCTCCCGCCTGGTTCAGGAAGCTCGTGGTGAAGGAGATGCCGAACTTCACCGGCTGGTAGCCGATGCCCCGCTTCGTCCACCGCGAGGAGGCGTTGAACTGCTCGATCTCCGCCCGGCGGCGCGCGTACTCGCTGGAGTCCATCAGCTCCGCGTGGATGCGCGGGATGCGGTTGCCCTCCACCCGCTGGCCGTAGTGCGTCTCGCTCGCGGCGCCCTCGCCGTAGTAGTTGAGCCGCCGCACCTCGGCCGGATCCAGCCCCAGCCGCTCGGCGGCGCGGTTGATTACCTCCTCCACCACGTACATGCCCTGGGGCCCGCCGAAGCCGCGGAACGCCGTGTTGGACGGCTGGTTCGTCCGCGCCACGCGCCCCACCACCTCCACGTTGGGCAGGAAGTACGCGTTGTCCATGTGGAACAGCGCCCGGTCCAGGATGGCGTGCGACAGGTCATTGCTCCACCCGCCGTCGGACACCAGGTCGGCCTTGAGGGCCAGCAGCCGCCCGTCCTCGGAGAAGCCCGCGTCATACCGGGCCCAGAACGGGTGGCGCTTCCCCGTCTGCTCCATGTCCTGGTCGCGGTTGAGCCATACCTTCACCGGCCGCCGGGTGTAGTACGCACCCAGCGCCGCGAGCGCCGCGAAGGGCGCCGCCTGCGTCTCCTTGCCGCCGAAGCCGCCGCCCATGCGCGGCACCTCCACCGTCACCTGGTGCCGCCCCAGGCCCAGCACCTCCGCCACCTTCTCCTGCACCTCCGAGGGGTGCTGCGTGGAGGACCAGAGGCGCACCGCCCCGTCCTCCTCCAGCACCGCCAGCGACACCTGCGTCTCCAGGTAGAAGTGGTCCTGCGCCCCCGTCATGCACTCGCCCTGGATGCGCACCGGCGCGGAGAGCAGCGCCGCCTCCGGCTCGCCACGGCGGATGACGTGCGGAGTCGGGAAGAACGGGTTGGGGATGAACTGGTTCTGCTCGATGGCCTCGCGGATGGACAGGCACGCGGGCAGCACCTCGTACTCCACCTCCACCAGGGCGGCGGCCTTCCGACAGATCGCCGCGCTCTCGGCCACCACCAGCGCCACGGCCTGCCCCACGCAGAACACCTTGTCCGTCGCCAGCAGGGGCTCGTCGTGGGGGCCCTTCACCGGGCACACGTCGTTCACCCCGGGGATGTCCTGGGCGAACACCACCGCGTGGACACCCGGCAGCGCCAGGGCCCGGCTGGCGTCCCGACGCACCACGCGCGCATGGGCGTGCGGCGAGGCGATGACCAGGCCCGTCAGCAGGCCCGGGGGCGCGGGCAGATCATCCACGTAGAGCGCCTCGCCGCTGGTGTGCTTCAGCCCGCTCTCGTGGAGGGCCGGAGCATGCAGGGGGCTCTTGGACTCGGAAGGCTGCGGAGCAACTTCGGAGGGTATGGCGACCATCACATCACCTCACCTGGACCGTGGCGGCGTGGTGCTCCTGGAGCCGGGGTGACGGCTCTCCGAGCGTCTCCTGGAAGAACCCCCGGAGCAGGTTCTTCGCGACCTGCCCCCGGTACCAGGCCGAGCCGCGATGATCCGTCCTCGGCGTGAAGTCCTCATCCAGCCGAGCGAGCACCGCCTCCACGCTCGCCTCCGTCCAGGGCTGCCCCACGAGCGCCTCCTCGGTGCGCCGCGCGCGGGCCGGCCGGGCGGACATGCCCCCGTAGGCGAGCCGCGCCTCCACCACCCGCTCCGCCCCGTCCACCACCACCCGGAAGCCCGCGGAGACGGAGCTGATGTCCAGCTCGCGCCGCTTCGACACCTTGTAGGCGATGCTGCGCGCCCCCGAGGGCTGCGCCGGCACATCCACGAAGGCCAGGATCTCCCCCGGCTTCAGCGCGGTGCGGCGGTAGTCCACGAAGAACTCCTCCAGCGGCATCCGCCGCTCGCCCGCGCGCGAGAGCACCACCGCCTCCGCGCCCAGGGCGATGAGCACCGGCGCCAGGTCTCCAATCGGGGACGCCGTGCACAGGTTGCCGCCCACCGTCGCGCGGTTCTTGATCTGCCGGGCGCCGAAGTAGCGGATCATCCGCTCCAGGGGCGTGCACACGCCGCGCGAGTAGTCCTCCAGCTCCGTGAGCGTCACCGTCGCGCCCACGCGGTGCCCGCCCAGGCGCGGCGCCAGCGTGCGCAGCTCGGACAGCGCCTCCAGGGACACGAGCAGCGGCGGCTCCGCGTAGCGCTTCGTCACCTCCAGCGACAGGTCCGTGCCGCCCACCACGAAGCGCGCGCCAGGGTGCGCGTCGAGCACATCCCACAGCTTCTCGAGGGTGGCGGGCGTGAAGAAGCGCTGCTCCCCGGCCGAGTAGGAGAGCTCCATGGGCTCGGGCTTCGTCTCCGCCAGGGCGCGGGCGAAGCGATCCTTCGGGCCCAGGCCCGCCACGCGCGCGGCGGCATCCCGGATGGGCCGGTAACCCGTGCAGCGGCAGAGGTTGCCGCACATCTGCGCGTCCAGCTTCCAGGGCTCGTCGAAGTCCTTGCGGTGACAGGCCTCCAGCAGCGCCATGGCGACGCCCGGCGTGCAGTAGCCGCACTGCGAGCCCAGTGCACTGGCGAGCACCTTCTGCACCTCGTGGTACTCGCCGCGCTCCTTGAGCGCCTCCACGGTGTAGACGCGCTTGCCCTGCACCATGGGCAGCAGCAGCAGGCACGAGTTGATGGCCCGCAGCGCCTGCCCGCCCTTCCCGTCCTCCTCCAGCACGGCCACCGTGCACGCCCCGCAGTCGCCCTCCGCGCACCCTTCCTTGGTGCCCGTCAGGTGCGCCCGGTCGCGCAGGTAGCGCAGCACCGTGGTGGTGGGAGAGAGCCCCGACTCCTCGACGAGCCGGTCGTTGAGATAGAAGCGCAGCCGATCCATGTGTCTCCTGGCCGCCCCGGAGCGGCGGCTGCGGTGCAGTCTACCCCGGTCGAGGCCGCCTCCTCACCCCCGGGTGAGGTAGATAGCCGCCAGGCTGACGAGGAAGTAGGGGGCGATGCCCGCCGCCCCGGCGTAGTCCTTGGCCATGCGCTGGCCGAACAGGAGCGCCAGGAAACACACCCCCGCCAGCATGCTGCCCACACAGGCCACCTGGGGGCGCCCGGTGGCCACCAGCAGCACCACGCCCACGGCGCACAGCGCCCCCGCCACCACCTCCAGCAGGGTGAGGGTGAGCAGCATGGGCATCACCATCCCCCGGAGCACCGGCACCTTGGAGAACAGCTGCGTCTGCCAGCCCAGGTTGCCCTTCCAGTCGAAGACCTTGTCCAGGCCGGACTGGAGGAAGGTGATGGCCAGGTAGGCCACCGGAAGGATCTGCAGCATCCACATGGGGAACTGGGGCGAGTCGATCGACGGCATCGCCCTCACTCTACCCGGCCCGCGCGCATTCCCAAGCCCCGCTTCACCGTGCGGAATTCGGCGTTTCCGGCCGCTTTCCCCTTCCCCCCCGGCCCAGGGGACCTAATGTCGTCTCGCTATGGCTACGGACCTGGTCGCCCGCCGCGTGTTCGCGGGCCTCATCGTGCTCTCCATCTTCCTGCTGGCCCTCGTCGTCCGCCCCTTCGCCAAGGGCTTCTTCCTGGCGGCGGTGCTCGCTGGAGCGCTCTACGGGGTCCACAAGCGGCTCACCCGCGCCTTCCGCGGACGGGCCAGCATCTCCGCCGGGCTGCTCTGCTTCGGCGTCATCGTCGCCCTGCTGCTGCCGCTCACCGGCTTCACCGCCTTCCTGGTCAGCGAGGCGGTCGACGGCATGCGCTTCATCCAGGAGACGATCCGCACGGAGGGTGTGGAGGGTCTCACGGAGCGCCTGCCCGGGCCGGTGCGCAACCTCGCCGAGCGGATGATGGATCGCCTCCAGGTGGAGGAGCTGCGGCTGGACGAGAAGCTCCAGGAGCAGGTGAGCACCCAGGGAGGCACCGCCGCCAAGGCGGTGACGGGCGTGGTGGCCGCCACGGGCTCCTTCGCCTTCCAGACGGTGATGATGCTGATCGCCTTCTTCTTCTTCCTGGTGGACGGCAAGCGGCTGGTGGAGTGGCTCGAGAAGGTCTCCCCCCTCAAGAGCGGGCAGACCGAGGAGATCCTCCTCGAGTTCCGCCTCGTGGCCACCTCCGTGCTGGTGTCCTCGGTGGCCACCGCGGGGGTGCAGTCGGTGGCCGCGCTCGTGGGCTACCTGATTGCCCGGGTGCCCGTGCCCTTCTTCTTCGCCGCGGTGACGTTCTTCCTGGCCCTGATTCCCGCCATCGGCGCGGCCGTGGTGTGCTTCGCCGCCGCCGGCATCCTGCTCATCACCGGCCACCAGTGGATGGCCCTCTTCCTGGCCGTCTGGGGCGTGGTGGTGGTGGGGCTGGTGGACAACATCGTCAAGCCCCTGCTCGTCAAGCGAGGCCTGGACATGCACGGGGGCATCGTCTTCTTCGCGCTGCTGGGAGGCCTGGCCATGTTCGGGACGGTGGGCCTGCTGCTCGGCCCGCTCATCGTCGCCTTCTTCCTGGCCCTGATTCGCATCTACGAGCGTGACTACGGCCGCTCCGCCGCTCAACCCTCGGCGCCGGCCACCCCGCCCACGTGAGGTGGGGCGGGGCCCAGGTGCCTACCAGGAGCGGACCGGGATGTCCCACATGCTCTCGAAGTCCTCGATGTCCTCGGCGCGGGAGCGTCGGGTGGGGCGCAATGCCTGAGGACGCTCCGGCAGCTCGCTCGAGGACGGGAGCTCCGACACCAGAGACACCGGAAGCGGCGCGTTGAGGCGCAGCGCGTCAGGGACGATGTTGGCTTCAGATGCGGTCTGCATAAGCCCCCCTCGATCGGGTTCCGAGATGTCGATTCGGGTGATGAGCAATCACCGTGCCGCCCTTGAACACCCTGCCAGCCACAACCTGTCACTCCTACGCCCCACCTCGGCCTCGCCTTCTACGAATGAGGACCGAGGAAGTTCCATCGGCGGAGCAGGTGGCAGGGCGTTCGCCCCGAACACCACGCACCCTAGCGAACAGGGCTGACACGTCGAGTTCTCACCCGCCACGTCACATCGCCAGAAGGTCCGCACCGAACCTGGCGAGCGGCTCCCGGCCCAGGACATCCCTGGCGGCTGATCAGCCACGTCCCACGGAAATCCGTCGCCAGACAGCCACGGTCGTCCAGGAAACCGGCACTCCCTCGCGGAGACGACACGCCTTTGACACGGAGCGTCATCCCGCCACGCTCCCGCGGCCTCAGCGTCCCGAGCCGGACTTCGCGGGCGCGGCGCCGCGCTTCGCCGGGCGGGCGGGGGCTTCGGCGGCGGGGGCTGGCGCCAGCGTCTTGAAGGCCTCCTTCAAGGCCCCGGGGGTGCTGGCCAGGCCGGCGGCCATCTTCGTGGCCTCGGCGGGCGCCAGCTTGCCGAGCACGCTGCGCTCCAGGTGCTGCTCGATGAAGCCCTGAGCGGTCTCCACCTTCAGGTCCGTCACCTGGCCCTTGTCATCCACCACGGGCACCAGGCGCGGCGCGGTCATGAAGAGCACCGACGGCACATCCGCGGCCTTCACGCGCTGGGCCACCTCGTCGCGCAGCTTGGGATCGAACTTGATGCCCTTCTGCGTCACCAGCTCGCGGATGCCCTCGTAGTCGCCGGTGGCCTTGATGACCATCAGCTTGGAGAGCAGCTCGCCCACCGCCGCGCGCATCTTGTCGTAGTCCACCACCGTCCAGTAGGTGCGCCCGTTCTCGGTCACCTGCTTCACCGCGCCCTTCTCGATCATGAAGTTCACGGCCATGTGGTGGCCGCGCTGGTGGTCCTCCTCGAACGAGTCCCCCTTCTCCACGCGGGACAGGTTGGTCAGCCCCTCCACCAGGTAGTCGCGGTACATCTGCTGGGCGATCTTCAAGGCGTCCGGAGACAGCTCCGTCAGCGCCGGATCGAACGCGTGCCACAGCGCGACGAGGTCCGCGCGGGCCTCCTCCAGCGTGTTGTCGTACTCCTTGAGGTAGTACGAGGGCGGCTGCTTGCCGAGCTTCTTCTTGTCGCTCTGGCCCGAGGCGTGGCCGAGCACCTCGTGGAAGGCGACCAGCCACTTGCGCGCGGCAACGGAGTACTTCTCGGCCTGGGCGCGCTCCTCGGGCGTCCGGGAGAACTCGAGCGCCAGCGGCAGGCGGCGCAGCGCGGAAGCCGCGTCCATCACGTTGGCGACCAGGATGCTCTTGCTGCCGTACTTCTCGCGGATGTGCTGCTCGTTGGGCAGGTTGATGCCGGCGGGCGGCGTGGGATGGGTGGCGACGAAGTCCACGGCCTTGGCCACCGGCAGCGTCACCTTCTTGCGCTTGTAGGTGTCCGGCCAGGGCATCCGGTCCTCGAAGTACTGGGCCCGCTTCGCGATGAGCTCCATGATCTGGTTCTCCGAGGCGTTGCGGTAGTTGACGAGCGCCTCCCACTGGCCCTTCTGCCCGCGCGGATCCACGTACGTCTCGATGAAGCCGATGTTGGCGTCCACCACCGTGTCCGCCTTCAGCCAGGCGATGTTGTAGGCCTCCCAGTCCTTGAGGTTGCCCGTCTGGAAGTAGCGGATGAGCCTGGCGAGCACCGGCTTCTGCTTCGCGTTGGCGGACTTCATCGCCTCGGTGAGCTGGGCGATGACGCGCGTGAGCGGCTCCGCGTAGAGCCCTGGAGGGATCTTCTTGTCCCCGGCGCGGAAGATCTGCTCCACCAGCTTGCCGTTCTCCTTCACCACGCGCGAGTTGAGCGGGTTCTTCTCGGAGAAGCGCTCCAGGTCCTTCAACGTCACGCCGGGCCCATAGGAGGTGCTCGCCGAGGCGGTGAGCATGTCCTGGCCCTCTGGCGGCGACTTGGCGGTGAGCGCGGGCTCGAAGGACGCATCGAAGATCGTCGGCTGCAGCTCCTTGATCCAGGCGCGCAGGGCGTACTCGTCCTTGGCGCCGAAGGTGTAGCCGGCGCGGAAGGCGCGCACCGCCGCGGCATCCAGCTCTCCCGCGGTGAAGTCGGGGACGAACTTCCGCCCCGTCACCTGATCGTGGTTGCCCGTCTCTCCATAGAAGCGCGTGAGGTACGACGTGAGCCGCTTGTCGAACAGGCCCGGACCGCCGGCGCCCTCCAGGCCAAAGAGGTAGATGCCCTCGATCAGCCGCTTCACCTCCAGCAGCTTCCAGCCCAGCTGGTCATAGGCGATGTCCTCGCCCGCGTGGGCCGCGAGCGTGAGGAACCAGGCGACCCGCTTGTCCTCCGGAGCCAGCCCGGCGACTCCCGGAGCGAAGATCTGCGCGACGGCCTGGTTGCCAGTACGCCCCTTGAGGAACGAGGCGGCGGAGGCGGGGCCAGTCGTCTTCGCGGGCTCGGCCGGCTTCGCCTGCGGCGCTGCGGCGAGCACGGAGAGCAGGAGGAGGGCGTACATGCGGGCTCCCAGGACAGGAAAGGACGAGGGGCCTCGCAGTTAGCACCCGCGCCCGTTTGGTGCCAGTTTGAGATTGCATTCCCAAATCCCGAAAGGACCCAGGCCATACTCTCCGCGTGGGTCCAGCTTGATCGCCGCGGCGGCGCTGCTGAGCGGCAGCACCCTGCCGCTCACCCGCAGGCTCCTGCACCGCTCAGCCGCTGGTCACCCGCAGGGGCGCGGAGAGGGGGCGCTCCTCGCAGTCTCGGGCGGTGCCGTCCTCCCACGCCAGCATGAGGAACTCCGCCGGCCCGTCGAGCGCGATGATGGGGTGGTGCCAGACGCCCGCGTGGTAGTTCACGCCCTGCCCCGGGCCGCAGAGGAAGGCGCGCAGTTCGGAGAGCACCGGCTCGCCGCGCTCATCGCTCGGACACACCACGACGAGGAAGCGCTGGCACGCCAGCGGCACGAACATCTGCGTGGAGCACGGGTGGCGCTCGACGAGGCGCACCTCGAAGGGCAGCGCCTTCGCCACCGAGCGGAACACCGCGAGGTTCGGCTGGGCCTCGGGCCGGCTGCTGGTGAGCCGGGCAATGCGATCGTAACGGGTGGCCGTCCCCTGGTTGGCGCTGCTGCCCCCCCCCAGGTCCAGGCCGATGACGTCTCCAAAGGGAGCGAACGCCTCCCGCGTGAGGGGCTGCGCCCGAAGTACTTCCCGCATGCTCGGTTCTCCTAGCGAGGCCGAGCCTACGACAACACGAACGCCCGAGACCATCGAGGGTCCCGGGCGTCCGTGCCACACCCGTCGGTCAGGCGTGGGGCTCGCGCGCTAGTAGGCGGTGCCGTTCGCACGCTTGCCCGGCGAGGACGCGGTGCCGCCCACGCTGGTGTGCAGCACGAACGTCCCGCTGCTGGAGCCGTCCGGGCTCCGGTTGGCCGACACGCCGTCCGTCCCCGTCACCGTGGAGCCGAAGGTAGCCGTGGCCACCGTGGTGCCCGCCGAGTTCTTCACCGTCACCGTCTCGCTGCTGTTGGACAGGTTGAGCGAGCCCGTGGACGCGGCTACCGCGTTGGTCAGGCCCGCGGGAATGCCCGCCGCGCCGCCGAAGATGACCACCGCCTTGCCCGCCGCCAGGCTCGAGCCGCTGGGGAAGGTGTGCCGCAGGCCCGCCGCGTCGGAGACCGTCCACCCGGACAGATCCACCGTCGTGCTGCCCGGGTTGACCAGCTCCACGAACTCGCCGTTCACGTCCGAGCCGGCCTCGTTGATGAGCACCTCGTTGATGAAGACGGTGCCCGTGCCGCCACCGCCGGAGGTGGTGATGGTGAAGGCCGCGGCGCTCGAGTCCGTCACGGCCGCGTTGGCCGCATCGCTCACGCGCACCCGCGCCGTGGTGGTGGCGCTGCTCGGCACCGTCCAGGGGTAGCTGCCCGCGGAGGCCGCCGTGCTCGAGGTGATCACCGTCCACGTGCTGCCGTTGAGCGTGTACTCCAGCTTCACGTTCGTCACGCCCGTGGCCGACCAGGTGATGGACTGGCTGCTGCCGCCCGCCCAGCTCTCACCGCCATTGGGCGAGCTCAGCGTGACGCTCGCGCTGACGGTATCCCCGGGGATGAGGAAGTCCTTGATGACGGCCATGTGCTGCATGTTGGTGGCGCCGCTGTCACCGCTCAGCGCCGGGGAGATCTCCGCCAGGGGCGAGTACACGCGCGTGTCCACCACCAGGCCCGAGGAGAAGGTGCTGCCGCCAATCACCGTGGCCACCTGGTACTGCCGCAGGTCGCCGTCCACGAGCACGTGATCGTACGGCTTGCCGCGGGCCGCGTTGGTGTTGGTGTTGCCGTTGCGATCCGCCGGATACGGGCTGGCCGTCGACACCACCTGGGAGAAGGTGCTGAAGCAGGACTCGGAGCGGCTGTCGGTGTTGAAGTCCCCGCCGATGGCCAGGTAGTCCCCCGTGGGGATGTTGGCCTTGATGAAGTTGACCAGGTTGGTCGCCTCCGTGTTGCGCACGCTGCTGCTCGCCGTGAGCAGGTGCACGCTCACCACCCAGAGATCCTTCGGGCCCGGCACGTCGATGCGCGCCCACGCGAAGTCCCGGTTGCTCACCTGCGTGTCGTCCCACTCGCCTGCGGCGATGATCGGCCAGCGGCTGATGACGCCGTTGGGGATCTGCGCCCCGGCCTCCCGGTAATACGAGAAAGTCGTACCAAAGGCGTTGTTGACGAAAGTCCGGATGGCCGTCGCCGAGTTGTCGCCGTAGTTGAACTCCTGGATCATCACCACGTCCGGCTTCGTGCCCTTGAAGATGCGGATGCCCTCGCCCGGGTCATAGCTCTGCAGGTTGCCGCTGGTGGTGTTGGCCGCCATGAGGCGCACCGGCGTGCTCACCGCGAACTGCTGGGTCTCCAGGGTGTCACTCTCCACCCCGTCCACTTCGGCGCCGCCGCACGCCGCGAGCACCAGGGAGAGCACAGCCGCCAGGAATCGACGGTCCAGCCGCGTGGGCCTCGAGGAGGTTTCAGTCTTTCTCACGATGTATTGGGTCCTGCCCCGAAGCGGAGCGATGAGGGTTTCACAGCTAGACCTGTCTGCGAGCGAGGCGAGCACTCCTGCTCCGCCCCTTGTCCTTATCGCCCTGCGTCGAGCGCACGTTGCGTGACGCCCGGGTGAATTGCTCCCACACCCAATGCAGTCACATGGGACCCCGCCCCCGGAATCCGCCGAGAAGTGAACGCAAGGTTTGCGCAAGGTTTTCGTGTTCTTACGGGTTCACGCAGTTTCTGCGCGTCCAGGAAAGCCCTTTCGGGAAGGTGTCGCGTGGCACCGGCATTGCTGAGGGTTGGGGTACACCCCCCTCCGTATTCACATCCATGAGCACGCCCCCCGTCTCCACCCACCCCCCCTCTGATCTGCGCCTGGTTCCCGTCGAGTTTGCCCCCGAGACGTTCTGGGTCGGCAAGAGAGATCCCGGCAACATCTTCTACGCCAACCCCTACCTGCGCCGCTTCCGCGGCGTGGATCCGAAGACGCAGAAGCAGAGCGAGTTCAACCTGCTGATCGATCCCGGCTCGAGCAGCGACTTCTCCACCATCCACACGAAGGTGACGTCGCTGATCGGCGGACTGGAGCGCCTGTCCGCGCTCTTCATCAACCACCAGGATCCGGACGTGGGCTCGTCCGCGTCGATCATCTCCGCGCGCTACGCTCCGCGCGCCGGCATCGTCTGCTCGGAGGACACGTGGCGGCTCATCGTCCACATGAACCTGCCGCGCAACCGCTTCATCGCCACGGAGAAGTTCGCCCAGGGCCTGAACGTGCCCACCGGCCACCGGCTGATCCCGGTGCCCACGCCCTTCTGCCACTTCCGCGGCGCGGTGATGCTCTATGATCCGCAGACGCGCGTGCTCTTCTCCGGCGACCTGTTCGGCGGCCTCACCGACGCCAACGCCCAGGGCCTGTGGGCCGAGGAGTCCGACTGGAAGGGCATCCGGGCCTTCCATCAGATCTACATGCCGGTGAACGCTGCGCTGGCGCGCGCGGTGGCCACCATCCGCAAGCTCCAGCCCGCGGTGGAGATCATCGCGCCGCAGCACGGGCGCATCGTCCGCGGAGCGCTCGTCTCGCAGTTCCTGGAGCGCATGGAGCGGCTGCAGGTGGGCCTGGACATCATGGACGAGGCCCAGGACCGCACGCACCTGCAGGCGTGGAACTCGGTGGTGGATCGGGTGCTGACGCTGGCGCGCGGCTACCTGGGCACCTCCGTGGAGACCAAGCTCGCCACCAGCCCGGAGCTGTCGGACACCGCCGCCTTCGACGGCAAGCGGCTGACGGTGAACCGCATGGGCAAGTGGACCCTGGAGCACGTGGTGGATCTGCTCTGCCAGGGAGAGCCGCCGGAGATCGCCGGTCCCATCCTCGTCGAGGCCACCAGCGCCGCCGCCGAGTACAACCTGCCCACCCCCCACCTGGACATCGAGGGCAACGCCGCACCCGCCCACGTGTCGCTGCTCACCAGCTGAGGCGTGACACACGCTCGCTCGGCTCAGGACATGGCAGACAGATGGAGACTTCAGTGAAGGACAAGGACGAAGCCTCGGCGTTGAGCTACCTGGGAGGCGGGGGTGTCTCGCCACGCCTCTCGCTGGCGCGCACGCCCTCGGGGACGTTGATCCAGGGCGCGGTCACCCCCTCTCCCTCCGAGCCCGCCTCCGTGCGTGGGCTGGTGCCGGGGCAGGTGGCGGCGGGCCGCTATCGCGTGGAGCGGTGGCTCGGCGCGGGCGGCAGCGCGGCCGTGTACGCCGCCACGGATCTCCAGACGCACGCGCCCGTGGCGCTCAAGCTGCTGACGGCCTCCAGTCACGACGGGACGCTCGTGGCCCGCTTCCGACAGGAGCTGGAGCACGCCCGGGTGCTCGATCATCCCAACGTCCTGCGGCTCCTCGACGTGGGGACGGATGGCGACCGGCACTTCCTCATCTCGGAGCTGCTCCAGGGGATGGACCTGAGGCACCGCCTGCAGGCGCACCGCCCCACGCTCGCCGAGTCCCTGCGCTGGCTCACCCACGCCGTGTGCGCGCTGGAGCACGCGCACGAGCGCGGGGTGCTGCACCGGGACGTGAAGCCCGGCAACCTCTTCATCACCCACACGGGCGTGCTCAAGCTGATGGACTTCGGGCTCGCCAAGAGCGAGCACGTGGCGGGCGTCACCGCCCAGGGCGCCGTCTTCGGCACGCCGGAGTACATGGCCCCGGAGCAGGCGATGGGTGAGCCGGTCTCCCCCGCGACGGACCTGTACTCGCTGGGGATCGTGGCCTACGAGCTGCTCACCGGCCAGCTGCCCTTCCGCCACACGCAGCCCGTGCCGCTGATGTTCCTGCACGTGCAGCAGCAGCCGGTGCCCCCGCGCACCCTCAACCCCCAGCTCCCCGAGCCGTTCGAGAAGGTCGTCCTCAAGCTGCTCGCCAAGGCGCCCGACGCTCGCTTCAGGAGCGCCTCGGCGCTCCGCGCGGCCCTGCGAGAGCTCTGGCCGCTGGTGCTGCCCGCCTCGCCCATGACCCGCCCGGCGCGCACGCCCAGCCCCCGGCTCCAGGTGGTGTGAGCACCGTCACGAAGGTGCTTCCCTACCCGCCCGGTAGGGCTATGGTGCGGGTCTCTCGAGAGTGGAGGAACTCGCGCATGCCCCAGATAGACAGCCTGGCGGAGTACACCCTGGAGTTGCTGGAGCCGCTCGGGCCGGTGCAGGCGCGCTCCATGTTCGGCGGGTGGGGCTTCTATTACGGCGGAATGGTCTTCGCGGTCATCGTCGAGGGACGGTTCTACCTGAAGGCGGATGAGGTGACGCGCCCGGCCTTCGAGGCGGCGGGCTGCCAGCCCTGGACGTACGACGGCGGCAAGGGCAAGGGCCCTGTCCAGATGCCCTACTGGACGCCTCCAGAAGACGCGAGCGACGACGCCCACGCGCTGCTGCCCTGGGCCCGTCGCGCGGTGGAGGCCGCGCAGCGGGCCGCCGCGAAGAAGGCCGCGAAGAAGGCCCCCGCCGCGAAGAAGTCGGCCGCCGCGAAGAAGGCCCCCGCCGCGAAGAAGGCGCCAGCTCGCAAGGGGGCGCGGGCCTCGCGCCCGGTCAAGCGGTCTTGATGGCCGCGGCGGCCTGGAGCCCCAGCTCGCCCACGGAGATCTCCCGCATCCGGAACTTCTGCACCTTGCCCGTCACGGTGAGGGGGAACTCCTCCACGAACTTCCAGTAGCGGGGGATCTTGAAGGTGGAGATCTTCCCCGTGCAGAAGGCCACCAGCTCCTTCTCGGTGAGCGCCGCGCCCGGCTTCACCTTCACCCAGGCCATCACCTCCTCGCCGTACTTCTCGCTCGGCACGCCGATGACCTGGGCCTCGCTCACGCCCGGATGGGTGTGGAGGAACTCCTCGATCTCGCGCGGGTACACGTTCTCTCCGCCGCGGATGATCATGTCCTTGATGCGGCCGACGATCTTCACGTAGCCGTCCGCGTCCATGGTGGCCAGGTCCCCGGTGTGCATCCACCCGGCCGCGTCGATGGAGCTCTTCGTGGCCTCGGGGTTGTTCCAGTACCCGAGCATCACGCTGTAGCCGCGCGTGCACAGCTCGCCCGGCGAGCCCCGCGGCACCACCGCGCCCGTCTCCGCGTCGACGATCTTCACCTCGATGTGCGGGTGGACCCGGCCCACCGTGGAGACGCGCCGGTCCAGAGGATCATCCAGCGCGCTCTGGGTGGACACGGGCGAGGTCTCCGTCATGCCGTAGCAGATCGTCACCTCGCGCATGTTCATCCGCGACTGGACCTTCTTCATCACCTCCACCGGGCACGGCGAGCCCGCCATGACGCCCGTGCGCAGGCTGGACAGGTCGAACTCCCCGAACCGCGGGTGGTCCAGCTCCGCGATGAACATGGTGGGCACGCCGTACAGCGAGGTGCAGCGCTCGGCCTGCACCGCCTGGAGCACCGCCAGCGGATCGAACGCCTCGCCCGGCACCACCATGCACGCGCCGTGGCTGGTGCAGGCCAGGTTGCCGATCACCATCCCGAAGCAGTGGTAGAAGGGCACGGGGATGCACACCCGGTCCGCCGGGCCGTAGCGCAGCGTCTCCGCGATGAAGTAGCCGTTGTTGAGCACGTTGTGGTGCGACAGCGTGGCGCCCTTGGGGAAGCCCGTCGTGCCGGACGTGTACTGGATGTTGATCGGGTCATCGAACTGGAGCGCGGCCTCGCGGTCCGCCAGCGTGCGCTCGCTCACCTTCGCCCCGTTGGACAGCAGCAGCCCCCAGTCATCCTCCAGCACCAGCGCCAGCCGCAGCTCCGGGCAGCGGGGGCGCACCTCCTCCAGCATCTTCCGGTAGTCGGACTGCCGGAAGCCGCTCGCCAGCAGCAGCACGCTGGTGCCGGACTGGCGCAGCGAGTACTCCAGCTCCGACGACTTGTACGCGGGGTTGAGGTTGACCAGGATCGCTCCCACGCGCGCCATGGCGTACTGCGCCACCACCCACTCGAAGCGGTTGGGGGACCACAGCCCCACTCTGTCTCCCTTCTCCACCCCCAGGGCAATCAGCCCCCGGGCTACCTGGGTGGTGAGCTCCCAGAGCTGCCGGTAGGTCGCCCGGAAGCCCTGGGACAGCACCACCAGCGCCTCCGCGTCGCCGTGGCGCTCCACGGTGCGGCGAAGGTTCTCACCGATGGTCTCTCCCAGCAGCGGGAGCGTGCTGGTGCCATGGACATACGAGGGAGCGGTGGACATGGGCCGATCCTCGCCATGCGCCGCGCCGCCCGCAACGAAGTGCTGCGGCGAGCAGTTCGGAGGCGTATCCGTTATAGTGGAAAAACCTCCGCCACTCCCATCAAGAGGTGGGGTAAGGTCCGCTCCCCCATGGATGCCCCCTACGACAGGCTGCTCTCGGTCCTGCTGGAAAGCCGCAAGCGCCAGTGCTTCCCCCCGGAGATTCGGAGCGCGGCGCCCGAGTTCGTCCAGCAGGTGCTGGGGCTGCTCTTCCCCCACTTCGCCGAGCAGCTGGAGTGCAACGCGGCCGCCATCCAGCGAGACGTGATGACGGTAGAGGCCTACCTCGTCCGGCTGCGGTCGATGCTGGCCGCGCTCTATCCGGAGGTGGATGCCTCCATTCCCCAGCGCTTCATCGCGCAGCTGCCGGACATCTATGATGCGCTGCGCCAGGACGCGGCGGCCATCCACGAGGCGGACCCGGCCGCTCGCAGCGTGGACGAGGTGATCCTCACCTACCCGGGCTTCTACGCGATCGCCATCTTCCGCGTGGCGCACGCGCTGCACGTGCTGGGGCTGCCGCTGCTGCCGCGGCTGCTCACCGAGTTCGCCCACCAGCGCACCGGCGTGGACATCCACCCGGGCGCCACCATCGGCCGGCGCTTCGTCATCGATCACGGCACCGGCGTGGTGATTGGCGAGACGACGGTGATTGGCGACGGGGTGAAGATCTACCAGGGCGTGACGCTGGGCGCGCTGGTGGTGCAGAAGAACCTGTCGGACAAGAAGCGCCACCCCACGCTGGAGGACGACGTGGTGGTGTACGCCAACGCCACCATCCTGGGCGGAGACACGGTGGTGGGCCGAGGCACCGTCATCGCCGGCAACGCCTGGCTCACGCAGAGCGTGCCGCCCCAGTCCATCGTCACCCGTCGCACCGAGGTCCGCCACCGCAACAACGACGCGGACCTGGGCGAGCTCGAGTTCCACATCTAACCCCTGCGCAGTCCCCTACCCGCGAGGCCCACCGCATGAAGGCAGCAAACATCCTGCAGACCATTGGCAACACGCCCCACGTCCGCGTCAACCGGCTCTTCCCGTCGCGGGTCGAGGTCTACATCAAGCTGGAGCGTGCCAACCCGGGCGGCAGCATCAAGGACCGCATCGGCCTGTCGATGATCGAGGACGCCGAGCAGCGGGGCATCCTCAAGAAGGACAGCGTCATCATCGAGCCCACCTCGGGCAACACGGGCATCGGGCTGGCGATGGTGGCGGCGGTGAAGGGCTACAAGCTCATCCTCGTCATGCCCGAGTCCATGAGCCTGGAGCGGCGCCGGCTGATGGCGGCCTACGGGGCGACGTTCGAGCTGACGCCTCGGGCGCAGGGCATGAAGGGGGCCATCGCGCGCGCGCAGGAGATGGTGGCGCAGACGCCCAACGCGTGGATGCCGCAGCAGTTCGAGAACGAGGCCAACATCGAGGTCCACCGCCGCACGACGGTGAAGGAGATCCTCGCGGACTTCCCCGAGGGGCTCGACTACATCATCACGGGCGTGGGCACGGGCGGCCACATCACCGCGTGCGCCGAGGAGCTGAAGAAGGCGTGGCCCAAGCTGAAGGTGTTCGCGGTGGAGCCGGCCAAGTCGCCCGTCATCAGCGGCGGCGCGCCGGGGCCGCACCCCATCCAGGGCATCGGCGCGGGCTTCATCCCGAAGAACCTGCACACGGCGGCCATCGACGGAGCGATCCAGATCCCCGAGGAGGAGGCGTTCGAGTTCGCCCGCCGCTCGGCGCGCGAGGAGGGCATCTTCGTGGGCATCTCGTCGGGGGCGGCGCTGGCGGCGGTGAACCGCAAGCTCAGCGACATCCCCGACGGCAGCCGGGTGCTGACGTTCTGCTACGACACGGGCGAGCGCTACCTCTCCATCGAGAACCTGTTCTGAGCGAGCGCCTCACGCGCGCCCGCGCAGCATGAGCCCCCAGTAGAGCCGCGGCAGGCCGTACTTCTTCATCAGCCACATGTCGCGCCGCTCCTGGAGGGTGTCGATGAGCGGGAAGCTCGGAGTGGGCTTCCCGTCGTAGTCGAACTCGGCGAGCAGCAGCTTGCCGTACCCCGTGGTGAGCGGGCACGAGGCGTAGCCGTCATAGCGCGCCTCGGGCTTGCGGCCCGCCATCACCGCCAGCAGGTTCTCCACCAGCACCGGCGCCTGCTTGCGGATGGCGGCGCCCGTGCGCGAGGTGGGGAGGTCCGACGCGTCTCCCAGCGCGAACACCTCCGGGTAGTCCGGGTGCTGGAGCGTGTACTTGTCGGCCTTCACCCAGCCCTTGCACGGCCCGTCCGCGTGCGCCAGCGGGCTGCGCTGGATGAAGTCCGGCGCGCTCTGCGGCGGCGTCACGTGGAGGATGTCGTACGGGATGACGACCTCGCCCCGGGAGCCGTCCTCGCGCGTCACCTCGAAGACGGCCTCGCGCCGGTCCCCTCGCACCTCCACCAGGTTGTGCTGGAAGCGGGTGTCGATGCCGTAGCGCTCCACCACCTGCTGCAGCACCTCGGCGAACGGCTTGACGCCGAAGATGGCCTTGCCGCCCGAGCCGAAGATGATCTTCGCGCGCTCCCGCTTCCCCGTGCGCCGCAGGTGGTCGGCCGCCAGGTACATGATCTTCTGCGGCGCTCCGGCGCACTTCACCGGAGTGGACGGGTGCGTGAAGAGCGCGGTGCCTCCGTCGAAGTCCTGGATCATCTTCCACGTCTTCGGCGCCAGCTCGAAGTCGTAGTTGCTGGAGACGTAGGGCGTCCTCAGCGCCTCGCGCAGGCCGCGCACCTTGTCCCAGTTGAGCTGGATGCCCGGCGCGACGACCAGGAAGTCGTAGCCCACGCGCAGGCCCGACGCGCAGCGCACCTCTCGGGCGATGGGGTCCACCTCCTCGGCTCGATCCTGAATCCAGCGCGTGCCCTCGGGAATGAAGTCGGCCTCGTCGCGCACGCTGTCCTCCGCGCGCGCCGCCCCCGCCCCCACTAGCGTCCACAGCGGCTGGTAGTAGTGCTTGCGAGAGGGCTCGATGACGGCCACCCCCGTCACCCCGAGCCGCCGCAGCCGAGCGGCCACGGTGATGCCCGCCGTGCCTCCTCCAATGAGGAGGACGCGGAAGTGCTCGCGCGCGGGCAGCAGGGCCAGCGGCGCGGCGAGAGCCTGGGAGCTCGATACGGTTGTCATGGGTCTTCTCCGGATCCCTGAGGGGTTGTCTCAAGCTCTTCGTCAGAGCATGGCGCGTGCCAGCGGCCCTGCTCCGGGCCCACCCCGGGGAGTCCTCCAGGCCCCATCGACGGAAACCTCCGCTGAAACGGTGGCTGAAACGTCTACGAAACAATCTGCAACGCGGGCAGTGGTCCCCCGGGCTATGACTCCGTCATGAAGGAAACGTCCCCGAGACAGGCGCCCCCCGAAGAAGTGCTGCGGCAGGCCCTGCGGGCGCTCGAGGCCGCCGCCGGCCCCACGGTGTTGCTCGATGCACAGGGCCGGGTGCTCGCCCTGGGAGCCGAGGCACGAGCCCTGCTGGGTGAGCCGCTGTCTTCCGGGCAGCGGTTTCGCGAGGGTTTCGCCTGCACGGAGGAGGAGCTGCGGACGCTCCTCCGCTCTCAGCGCGAGGCGATCTTCGCGCTGGGGAGTGCACAGGGGCGCGGGAAACCCCGCTCGCTCCGGGTTCGAGCCACGACGCTCACGGAGGGAAACCGGAGCGTGGGCCATGCGGTCCACCTGGCGCCCTGTCATGTGGACCCGAACACCCGGGAGGAGCTCTTCCACGGGCTGTGGACGCAGGATTTGCGCATGCGTCGGCTCTTCCGAATCATCGAGAAGGCCGCGCGCACGGAGGCCAGCGTCCTGGTCCGCGGAGAGAGCGGCACCGGCAAGGAGCTGGTCGCCAATGCCCTGCATGCCCTCTCGGCCCGAGCGCGAGGTCCCTTCCGGGCCATCAACTGCGCCGCCCTCTCGCCCTCCCTCCTGGAGAGCGAGCTGTTCGGCCATGTGAGGGGGGCCTTCACGGGCGCCGTCCGAGACAGCCCCGGCCACTTCCGGCTGGCCCAGGGAGGCACGCTCTTCCTGGACGAGGTGGCGGAGCTGCCCCTGGAGCTGCAGGCCAAGCTGCTGCGCGTGCTGGAGACGCGCACCGTCATCCCCGTGGGCGGCCGCGAGCCCGTCTCCGTGGATGTGCGCATCGTGGCGGCCACGCATCGGGCCCTGCGTCGAGAGGTGGAGCTGGGGCACTTCCGGGCGGACCTCATGTACCGGCTGCGGGTGGTGCCCATCTTCCTGCCCGCGCTCCGGGAGCGGCCGGGGGACATCCTCCCTCTGGCGGAGCGCTTCCTGACCGAGCTCAACGCGCGCGGAGGCCGGCAGGTGCTGCGGCTCTCGGCCCGGGCCCGCCGCCAGCTCCAGGAGTACGCCTGGCCGGGCAACGTGCGCGAGCTGCGCAACGTGATGGAGTACGCCCACGTCATGGGCGAGGGCCCCGCGCTCACCGAGGCCGAGCTGCCGCCGGAGTTCAACGAGCAGGCCCGCCCGGTGCGGCTGCCCCTCGCTCCCGAGAGCGCCAGCGCCGCCCCCGCGGAGCCGGGCGACATCGGCCCGGAGGACATCCGACGGGCGCTCGAGCAGACACGGGGCAACCGGGCGCGCGCCGCCTCCCTGCTCGGCATCAGCCGGGTGACGCTCTGGCGGCGGCTCCGGGAGGCGGAGGGAGCGAAGGGCCGCTGAAACGTTTCATGCAGCGTTTCAGCAACGGAGCCGTGGACTGCAACCTGTTGAATCCTCTCCTGCTCCCGGGCCGCATATCCATGGCACGGGACTGGCACTAAGGGGGGACAGGAGGCATGACCCATGATCTTCCGTCAGCTCTTCGATCCCGAGTCCTCGACGTACACCTACCTGGTAGGCGACCCTGTCTCCCGCTATGTGGCCCTCATCGATCCGGTGCTCGAGCAGGTGGAGCGGGATCTCACCCTCATCCATGAGCTGGGGCTGACCCTGACGCATGTGATGGAGACGCACGTGCACGCGGACCACGTGACGGGGGCGGGCCAGCTGCGCGAGCGGACCGGGTGCCTGGTGGTGGCGAGCACGCTCGGCGCCTCCTGCGTGAACATCCACGTGCGGCACAAAGACGTGGTGCGGGTGGGCGCGCTCTCCTTCACGGTGCTCGCGACGCCCGGCCACACGGATGACAGCGTGAGCTACCTGCTGAACGACCGCGTCTTCACCGGCGATGCCCTCCTGGTGCGCGGCACGGGGCGCACCGACTTCCAGAACGGAAACGCGGGGCAGCTCTACGACTCCATCACCCAGGAGTTCTTCACGCTGCCGGACGAGACGCTGGTGTACCCCGGCCACGACTACAAGGGCCGCACGGTGACGACGATCGCCGAGGAGAAGCGCTTCAACCCGCGCCTGGCGGGAAGGGATCGCGCCTCCTTCGTCCAGCTCATGGGCGAGCTGAACCTGCCTCCGCCGAAGAAGCTCGAGCTCGCTGTTCCCGCCAACCGTGCCTGCGGGCGGGCGCTCGCGCCTCCCCAGGCCTGAGCCCTCGGCGGCACACCGTTCCACCTCGAACCGTCCCTCTCCACGGGAGAGGGGCACGGGAGCTCCCCATGCCTTCCGCGCAGATCCACTCCATCCTTCCCCGTGAGCTGGGATCCCTTCCTTCCACGGCGCGCCGCATCGATGTCCGCGAGCCCGCGGAGTTCGACGGCATGCTCGGGCGACTGCCACGCTCGGAGCTCGTCCCGCTCGCCACCCTTCCCGGTGCCGCCATGGCATGGCCGCGAGACGTGCCGCTGCTGCTCATCTGCCGCTCGGGAGCGCGCTCCATGAAGGCCGCGCGGATGCTTGCGGGGCAGGGCTTCACCGCGCTCTACAACCTGGAGGGAGGAATGCTCGCGGTCCATGAGGCCGAGCTCCCCGTGGAGGGGCCGGGCGTCGGTCCGCGCGTGAGCGCCGGGCAGGCACGCGACGCCCTGTGCGCCGCGGCGCGCGAGCTCTATGGAGCCCTCACGCCTCCTCCCTGCGAGAGCCTCTTCGAGGGGCCCTCCGCCTTCCCCCAGCCGGAGCGCGCCACGCTCCTCCAGGCGCTCGAGCGGCTGGGTGCGCGTGCTCGCGCGGATGGGCTGGCCTCGGAGGCCATCGACTACACGCTGCGGCGGATGCGGGACCTGACGGCGCTCGTCGAGGACCGAAAGGGAGCCTCGTCGTGAGCATGCTCCTGCTCGGCGCGCTCCTCTCGCTGCTGGCGGGCGTGTCGCTCGGGCTGCTCGGCGGAGGCGGCTCCATCCTGACGGTCCCCATCCTCGTCTACGTGCTCGGGGTGGAGCCGCGCGGCGCCATCGCCACCTCCCTGGTGGTGGTGGGCCTGACGAGCGCCACCGGCACGCTGTCGCACGCCAGGGCCGGGCGGGTGGAGTGGCGGGTAGGGCTGCTCTTCGGCGCCGCCGGTATGCTGGGCGCGGCCCTGGGAGGACGCGTGGGAAGGTTCGTTCCCCCGACGCTGCTGCTCGTCGCCTTCGCGGCCATGGTGCTCGCCACCGCCGTGGCCATGCTCCGCAAGCGTCCGGAGCCCGCGATGGCGGCCGTGACGATGCCCGAGGCGCCCGTGGAGCGGCGCCTGTCCGTCGTGCTGCGCAATGGCTTCGGCGTGGGACTGCTGACGGGCCTGGTGGGCGCGGGCGGTGGCTTCATGGTTGTTCCCGCCCTGGCCCTCTTCGGGGGCCTGGCCATGCCGGGCGCGGTGGCGACCTCGCTGCTGGTCATCACGCTCAACTGCGCGTCGGGGCTCGTCAGCGCGCTCCTGAGCGGCGCGCCCGTGGACTGGCTGCTGGCGGGAGGCATGTCGGTGGCCTCCATCGTGGGCTCGCTCCTCGGAGCCCGGCTGGGCCACGGACTGTCCCCCGAGGGACTGCGCAAGGGCTTCGCGAGCTTCATCGTGGCACTCGGCGTCTTCATCCTCGTGCGCGAGCTGTCGGGCCTCTTCCACCTGTCCTCGGTGCGGGCGCTCGCGCTGGCGGGCGGCCTCTCCCTGGGAGCGCTCGTCCTGGCCCTGCTCCCGCTCGCACTCCGGCGATGGCTGCGCGAGCCCCCCTCCGAGCCTCGCGAGAACCTCACCCGCCCGTGAAGTCACGCACCATGCGGACCAGCCGCTCCAGCTCGTCCGGCCGGTTGTAGAAGTGGGGGGAGATACGCAGCCGGCCCCGGCGGAAGGAGAGCGTCACCTCGCGCTCGGTCAGCCAGCCGTAGAGCTGTCGCGGATCCCCGCTGGGGGGCAGGAACGTGAGGATGCCGGCACGGTGCTCCGGCGCCGGCCCCGTGTCGCAGCCCAGGGCCCGCAGCTCCGCGTCCAGGGCCCGCAGCAGCTCCCGGATGCGGGCCTCGATGGCGTCCGCGCCCACCTCGAGCAGCAGCTCCAGCGCGGCCCCGAGCGCATAGATGCCCGTGTAGGAATGGCTCCCCTCCTCCAGCTTCAGCGCGTCCGAGCGCAGCTCGAAGTGGGAGCGGTGGAAGTTCCATGCGTCCGTGGTGCTCCGCCACCCCACCAGCACGGGGCGCAGCCGGGGCAGCACGTCCTTCCTCGCGTACAACATGCCGATGCCGGAGATGCCCAGCATCCACTTGTGGCTGTCCGCGCTCAGGAAGTGGATGCGGCTGCGCTTTACGTCCACCGGCAGGCAGCCCACGCTCTGGATGCCATCCACGCACAGCAGCACTCCAGCGCGCTCGCACAGGGCGCCCACCGCGTCCAGGTCCGTCCGGTAGCCGCTGGCGTACTGAACGGAGCTGACCGCCACCAGCCGGGTGCGCGGCGTGAGCGCCGCGGCCACCGCCTCCGGCGTGACGCCTCCCTCGCTCGCGGCGATCTCCCGCACCTCCACGCCTCGATCCTTCAGGTGCAGCCAGGGATAGACGTTGGAGGGGTACTCGAGCGACGTGGCCACCGCCACCTCGTCACCGGGCCGCCAGTCCAGCCCCTCGGCCACCAGCCCCAGCCCGTGGCTGGTGTTGCGCACGAAGGCGATCTCCTCCGGCTCCGCGCCGATCAGCCGCGCCGCCAACCTCCGGGTGTGCTCGGCGCGTGCCTCCCACTGGCGCTCGTGCCGCACGCCATGGTGCACCACGTCCTCCATCCACTCCCGCACGGCGGCGGCGGCACGCAGGCTGGTAGGAGCCACCCCCGCGTGGTTGAGGTACAGCTGCTTCTCCAGGACGGGGAACTGGGCGCGGTAGGAGTCGAAGGACGGAGTCACTCCGCCACTCTAGCGGCCCGGCGGCGAGCCCACACGGGCACCAGCACCAGCAGCAACCACCCGAGAGCTCCACCGGACGCTCCCGCCTGGCAGCCACCGTCCCTGCGGAGCTGCTCCTGCACGGTCACCGTGAAGGTGCAGCTCGCCGTCTGCTGCCCCGCGTCGGTCGCCGTGGCGGTGACGATCGTCTCCCCCACCGGGAAGGTACTGCCGGGCTCATGGCTGTAGCGGATCGTCGTCTCGATCAGGTTGTCCTTCGCCGTCGCCTCGGGGAAGCGCACCACCGCGCCCTCGGGCTTGGAGGCAGTCGCCTGCTGGGACCCCGGACAGGTGATGGACGGCGGCTCCGCGTCGATGTTCTTCACCCAGAAGCTGCACTCGGCGCTGTGGCCCGCCATGTCCCTCACCTCGAGCGTCACGCGCGTCTCTCCCACCGGGAACAGGCTCCCGGGCGGGTGCTCGGTGATCAGCTCCGGGTTCGGCGTGCCGACGTCCTCCACCGTGTACTGATAGTTGACGGGAACAGGCTCCGCGCTCTGGGCCGGGAACACGATGTCCCTCGGGCAGGTGAGGCGCGGCGGCACCGTGTCGCGGACGGTGAGCGGGAAGTGGCACTCGGTGGTCCTTGCCCCATCGCTCGCGACGACGTCGATCATCGTCGTCCCCAGCGGGAAGACGCTGCCGGGAGGCTGGCTGTAGCTCACCGTGAGGTTCGAGGCGGCCGCATCGCTCGCCACCACGAAGTAGTTGGCCAGGGTCCCGGAGGGCCCCGTGGCCTCCTGCACCACGGCCTGGGGGCACACCAGCACCGGCGGCGTCCTGTCCTGGACGTTGATCTGGAAGGTGCACGTCTTGCTGTTCCCCGCCGCATCCGTCGCAGTGATGGTGACGGGCGTGGTCCCCAACGCGAAGAAGCCCCACAGCGCCGGGCTCGAGCTCACGGTGGGCACCGCCACCGCGTCATCGAACACCAGCGCGGGAGGGCTGGAGAAGAACGCGCCCTGCGGGTTGATCGCCTCCACCTCCTGGGTGCCCGGGCAGGTGATGACGGGCGCGAAGCAGTCCACCTCGTTGAGCGGGAGGGAGAAGAGCACCTCGCCCAGGGTCGGGTGGGTGGCCGCGAAGAAGAGCCTGCTGCCCGAGCTCGTCATGTCGCGCGGGTTGGAGCTCGCCGCCTGCGGACCGATGTCCGTCAGCCGGGCCACTCCTACCTCATCGATCTTCCAGAGCTCGCTGCCGGAGATGCCGTCGTTGATCTGCGCCAGGAGGACTCCGGGACCCGCCGCCAGCTTCGCGGCGATCAGCCCGTCCGAGCCTGGGATGAAGTCCCGCACCAGCGTCGTCCCCGTCCTGCTTCCATCACTGCGCCAGAGCTCGTCTCCGTGAACTCCGTCATTCGCGATGAAGAACAGCTGCTCCCCCACCGCGGTGAGCTGCTGGGGGACCGAGCCGAAGTTGCCGGGCTTGATGTCCTTGAGGAGGTACGTGCCTTGCTCGGAGCCGTCGGTCCGCCACACCTCCTCGGCGTTCGTGGCATCACTGAGCCGGAAGAAGAGCTGGCTGCCGGCGACGGTGAGATCCTGGGGGACGCTCTGCGCGCCGGAGAGCGCCGTCGGCGCGACGCGCCGTGTGCCCGTCGCCGTCCCATCACTCTTCCAGAGTGTCGAGGTCGTCCCGTCCGTGGCGGTGAAGTAGAGCATCCCCCCCATCGCTCGCAGGGAGCTGGGAAGGCTGCCCATGGGGTCCGCGCGGATGTTCACCACCTGCACGGTGCCTGGCTGCGTCCCGTCGCTCGTCCAGAGTTCATCCCCACTGACACCGTCATCCGCCGCGAAGAACACGCGCCCGTTCAGGGCCGTCAGCGAGGACGGGAAGGAGCCCGTGGTCCCAGGGCGGATGTTCCGCACGAGCTGGGTTCCCGAGGGCGCTCCGTCACTCTTCCAGAGCTCGTAGTCCGAGGCGCTATCGGCCGCGGAGAAGAACAGCAGGTTCCCCACGGCGACGAACTCGGACTGGGGACCCAGGCCCGCCGTCGGGAAGCTCTTCAGGGGGATAGTGCCCGTAGCCGTCCCATCGCTCCTCCACAGCTCCGTGGAGCCGACGGAGGTGGTGACCGTGAAGAACAGCAGGTTGCCCACGGCGGTGAATCGATCGAGCGACGCGCTCGACTGCCAGGACGGGTATCCCTTCACCCGCGAGGCGCCCGCGGGTGTGCCCGTGCTCTTCCAGAGCGCCCGGCCGTTGGCGCCCTCGTTCACGATGAAGAAGAGCGTCCCTGCCACATCCACCAGCCTGGACGGACTGGGGACGGGCAGACCTTGCTGAGTGTCCAGCACCACCACCGGCGTCGCGCACGGCTCTCCGGGCACCGTCCCCATGCCCCCGGAGACCTGAGCTCGCGCGGGCAGGGACATGCCCAGGACGGACAGGAGCAACAGCAGGTGTGCGGCGAGCCGGCGGAGCCCCATCTTTGCGCTCTTCTCCAGGGCGGATCCCTGCCTCCTGTCTATCGCACTCGCTCCCTCGACGGGAGCCCCGCGCCAGCAGCCGTCCTGCCTGCCTCATGAGCGTACCCCTGAATACACAACGGCCGGTGCCCTCTGCTCCGGGCACCGGCCGTCTCGAGACTTCAACCGCCTTGGACTAGCGGCCCGCCATGAAGTCGGGCGCGGCGCTCGGCGGCGGCGCGTCGTTGTCGTTGACCGGCACGTACACCGTGCAGGTGCCCTGCGCCCCGTTGAGCGAGGCGTCCTCGACCTTGAAGCGCGCCGTGTACACGCGCATCTGGTTGCCGGACGCCAGCTTGGCGCGAACCTGGAACGTGTGGTTGTTCAGCACCACGATGTCGTTCGGGTCGCTCGCCGGGTCGTTGCTGGTGATCTCCAGGTCGTACGCGTTGACGGGGATGTTGATTTTCGTGTCGCAGCGATCCCACACCGCCGCGCACTCGGTCAGATCCACCGTGCGCATGGTGATGGTGTCCGCGGGGAACACCTTCACCTTCTTCGTCTCGGTCAGCGTGGGCGACAGGTTGTCGATGACCTCCACGGAGCGCGTGACATGCTCGGCCCAGTTGAAGGCGCCGTCACGCACGTCGTACCGCAGGGTGTAGACGCCAGGCTCCTGCTTGTTGACCTCGCCGCTCACCATGACCGACGGGGACACATCGCCGTAGCACTGGTCATCACCCGTCGCCATCTCCTCGACGTACGGCTGCGGGTCCACATCGTCCGGGCCGCGGGGCACGAAGCACTGCGTCTGGACGTTCGCCTCACCATTGAGCGTCAGCATGGGCGGCAGCGTGTCCTGCACGTACACGGAGAGGATGGCGTTCTGGATGTTGTAGCTGTCATCCCAGGCCAGGTACTGCACGTAGTACAGGCCTTCCACCGTGGTGGTCGGGCCAGGCCCGAAGTCATCCGGATCGATGTCGCCGGGGATGCCGTCGCCATCGTCGTCACCCGTGTTGTACTGGTGCACCTGGAGCTCGCCCTGGCACGAGTCGGTCGCCGTGGCGCCCGGGTTCTGCCACACGTTGCCAATCGCGTGGCCCGTGCACTCGTAGTAGATCTCCGTGGAGCCGTTGACGGTGAGCACCGGAGCCTGCGTGTCCACCACGGTGTAGGTGCGCGTGGCGCCGCTGACGGTGGTGTTGCCGTGCCCGTCGTGGGCCGAGTACGTCACCGTGTGGTTGCCCGGCTCGTTCGGCAGCGTGGCCGGGTTGGCCACGATGTTGGCGGTCACGTTCCCGTAGCAGGCGTCCTGCGCCGTCGCGTTCAGGTCGGGCTGCACGCCGCACTCGATCTCCACCTCGGAGGCACCCACCAGCGAGATGACCGGCCCCAGCGTGTCGTCCACGATCACGTCACGCGTGGCGGTGGCCTGGTTGCCGTAGTTGTCGTTGGTCCGGTAGCGAACCTCGTACGTGCCCTCCTTCATGTGGTCCACGCCGATGAAGTCGACGAAGACCTGCGGCGCGGCGGCCTGGCACGAGTCGGTGGCGGTGGCGCCCGGATCGACGTACGGAGTGCCGCACTCGAGGTGATCGTACGGGTTCTCGCCGTTCAGCGTGATGGTCGGAGCCGTCTTGTCCTCCACGATGACGTTGCGCACCGCGGTGCTCGTGTTCCCGCTCTCGTCCTTGGCGGTGTAGGTCACCAGGTACGCGTTCGGCTCGTTCGTGTTCACGTTGGACGTCGAGGTGATGGTGGTCGTCGGCGAGCAGAAGTCCGTGGCCGTGGCGCCCTGATCCACGTACTCGCCCTTGCACTCGACGTAGACGGCGACCTCACCGTTGAGGTTGATGGTCGGACCCGTCGAGTCGATGACCTGCACGTTGCGGGTCACCGTGGGCGAGGTGTTGCCCACCGTGTCCTGTGCCGTGTAGCGCAGCGTGTAGTTGCCGCTCACGCCCATGTTCACCGTGCCGGTGACCATCACCGGCACCGTGCCCACGCACAGGTCCGTCGCCGTCGCACCCGGATCCTGGTACGCGTCCGGGCTGCACTCCACCGTCTGGTTGGCCGGGCCGTTGAGCGCGATGCTCGGCGGCGCGTTGTCGTTCATCGTCACCGTACGGGTGACCGGCGAGACCGTGGTGTTACCGGCGTCGTCCGTCGCGCTGTAGGTGATGATGAAGTTGTCCGGCTGGTTCGGGTTGGACGTGCGCGTGGCGACGACCGTCACCGACGGGTCGCACGAGTCGGTCGCCGTGGCGCCCGGATCCACGTACTCGGTGCGGCACTCATACGTCGCGTTGAGCGGGCCCGTGACGTTGATGGTCGGGGCCAGCGTGTCCGCCACGTGCACCGTGCGGCTGACGGACGGGGCGCTGTTCCCCGACGAGTCGGCCACGTTGTAGATGAGCGTGTAGTCGGCCGGCACGGCCGAGTTGACCGTACCGCTGCGGGAGATGGCGCCCGACAGGTCGCCCGTGCAGGCGTCGTTGGCCGTGGCGCCCGGATCCACGAACGGCGTGCCGCACTCCAGGTTCTGGAGCGCAGGGCCGTTGAGGACCAGGGTCGGCGCGGCGTTGTCGTCCACGTTCACCGTGCGCACCACCGGCGAGGTGAAGGTGTTGCCGGACGGATCCGTCACGCTGTAGGTGATGGTGAAGTTGCCCGGGTTCGCCGGATCATTCGTGCGGGTGGCCACGATGGCGGACGTCAGGTTGCCGGCGCACTGGTCGCTGGCCGTGGCGCCCGGATCGACGTAGGTGGAGCCGCACTCGAACGTCTGGTCCACCGGGCCGTTGACGGCGATGGTGGGAGCCAGCGTGTCGCTCACCGTCACCGCGCGGTTGACCGGCCCAGCGGTGTTACCCGTGGTGTCGGACACCGTGTAGGAGACGTTGTAGTTGCCCACCACGGCCGGGTTGACCGCGCCGGCCACCTGCACCGCCGCGTCCAGGTTGCCCGCGCACACGTCGGTGGCCGTGGCCCCCGGATCGGTGTACGGACCACCGCACTCCACCGCCTGCGTCGCCGGGCCATTGAGGGCCAGCGTCGGCGCCAGCGTGTCGCTCACCGTCACCGTGCGGTTGGTGGAGACGTTCTGATAGCCGTCGTTGGCGCTGTAGGTCAGCGTGTAGGCGGCGGGCACCTTCTCGTTCACCGCACCGGCCACCGTCACCGGCAGGTTGCCAGCGCACAGGTCGTTAGCCGTGGCGCCCGGATCGTTGAACGGCGTGCCGCACTCCAGCGGCACAGCAGCCCCACCGTTGAGCGCGATGGACGGAGCCTGGTCATCCACCACCGTCACGGTGCGCACATCGGCGGAGGTCGCCGAGTTGCCCGACGGGTCGGTCACGCTGTAGCTGATGGTGTAGTTACCGGCCGCGCTCGAGTTCACGCTGCCAGAGGCCACGATGGCCGCCGTCAGGTCGCCGTAGCACGAGTCGGTGGCCGTGGCGCCCGGGTCGGCGTACGGGCCGCTGCCGCACTGCACCGACTGGCTGAGCGGACCGCGCACCGTGATGGCCGGGGCCAGGGTGTCGCTCACGTTCACCGTGCGGTGCACCGCCGGCGCGCTCTGGCCGGACGGGTCGGTCACGTTGTAGGTGAGCTGGTAGCTGGCCGGCGAGGAGCTGTTGACGGAGCCGGTCCGGACGATGCGGCTGGTGACATCCCCGAAGCAGGCGTCGTTGGCCGTGGCGCCGGGGTCGGTGTACGGCGTGCCGCACTCCAGCGACTGGGTGGCCGCGCCCAGCAGCGCCAGCGTCGGCGGAGCGTTGTCGTTCACCGTCACCGTGCGGGTGACAGGCGAGGCGACGGCGTTGCCCGACGGATCCGTGGCCGAGTAGGTGTAGACGATCTGGCCCGGAGCGTCCGGGTTGCCCTGCTGGGTGGTCACCACCGTCACCGCGCCAGCGCACGCGTCGGTCGCCGTGGCGCCCGGATCGACGTAGGCGGTGCCGCACTCGAAGGTGTCGGTGGGCGAGCCGTTGAGCGCGATGGAAGGCGGCAGCGTGTCGCTCACCGTCACCGTGCGGTCGACCGAGGCGGTGTGCGCCCCGTCGCTCACGGTGTACTGGAGCACCTGCGGGGTGGTCAGCAGCCTGTTGTCCACCGTGCCCGTCTTCTGGATGGCGCTCGTCAGGTTGCCGGCGCACTGGTCATTGGCCGTGGCGCCCGGGTCGGTGAACGGCGTGGCGCACTCCAGGCCCATGTTGGCCGGGCCCACCAGCGCCAGCTGCGGCGGCAGGTTGTCGCTCACCGTCACCGTGCGGCTGGCCGTCGAGGTGCCCACGTTGCCGGACGGGTCCGTCGCCGTATAGCTGATGGTGTAGGTGTTCGGCACGTTCGGGTTGGCCACGCTGGAGGCCACCGCCGGCAGCGTCCCGGCGCACGCGTCGCTCGCCGTCGCGCCCTCATCCGTGTAGGAGCTACCGCACTCCACCGCCTGGTTGAGCGAACCGATGACCGTGACGACGGGCTTCTTCGTGTCGCTCACGTTCACCGTGCGGCTGACGGCCGGAGCGCTCTGGCCCGCCGGATCCGTCACGTTGTAGGAGACCGTGTAGCTGTCCGGCACCATGTTGTTCACCGAGCCCGACTTGGTGATGCGGCCGGTGACGTCGCCGAAGCAGGCGTCGCTGGCCGTGGCACCCGGGTCGTTGTACGGGTCGGCGCACTCGAGCGCCTGGACAGCCGGGCCCAGCAGCGCCAGCGTGGGCGGAGCGTTGTCGTTCACCGTCACCGTGCGGGTGACGGGTGAGGCGACGGTGTTACCCGACGGATCCGTGGCCGAGTAGGTGTAGATGATCTGTCCCGGCTGGTTCGGGTTGCCCTGCTGGGTGGTCGTCAC
>NZ_JAHXBG010000044.1 GCF_020103725.1 Hyalangium gracile
GAGACGCCCCGCAGCGCGGGCACCACCACCTTTCCCAGGTGGTAGTCCTTGGTCACTTCATTGATGGAGACGATGGGATCTGAAGAGGGAGACATGGAAGGTGGCCTCTGGGTGAGGGAAGAGCGGGGGAGGAAGTGGGCTCAGCGCGTGTCCACGGTGATGTGGCTGGCTCCGCCGTCGACCCGGATCTCGTAGCGGGACGGCCGGTCCTCGAGGGCCGCGCTCGTCAGCCGGGTGAACCCGCCGACCGCGCCGAGCCGGTTCTCGTCGAAGGTCAGCCAGGCCGCGCCTCCGTCGATCTCCATGCGCGCCGCGGTGCCCAGGGGGCGGTGCAGCGCCACGTGACTGACGCCGCCATGGATGTGGATGGGGATGATGCCCGAGGGCCGAGGCAGCCGAAGGGTGAGCTTGCTCGCCCCGCCCTCCATGTCGATCGCGCCGAGCTTCAGCCCGCTCAGGTCCCCCGTGACGTCCGACACGCCCCCGCTGAACTCGAGCTGCCAGGGAATCGAGCCATTGAGCGTGAGGTCCACCCCGTGGTGCCCCCAGGGCATCGCGTACTTGAAGAGGTCCGACCAAGAGAAGTGGTACCGGAAGGTGACCGTCCCCTCGTGCACCTGGAGATGAGGTGCCGGGCCGACGAACCGCGCTCGGAACAGCTCCGGCATCGTCGGATCCACGTGCAGGGTGACGCGCGAGGCTCCCCCCGCGAACCTGAGCAGGCCCTGCGTCACCGTCCCCAGCGGCGCCGAGAGGTTTCCAGCCTCCTGGGAGGAACTCCCACCTCGTCCTTCATAGGGGATGTGGGTCTCACCTGACACCGAACCTTCGTGGCTGGATGCGTTCATATCGGTTTCCTCTGGGTTTTCTTGGAGAGTGGTTGTGTGTAATCTGCCGTTGTGGCTGGTCCCGAATGCTCAGTGGGAAGATGTCTTAGTGACTAAGATGTTCTGAGGGTAAGAGGACGGGTGCGTCATGTCAAGCGTTCAGGGCGCGCGATCGGCCATGTTCGAGGCCGTGCGCCGGGAGCTGAGGGACTTCAGCGACCAGGACATCCTTTTCAGTCAGGCGATCGCGGACCGGCTGGGCGTCACGCTGACGGACCTGAAGTGCCTGAGCATCCTGGAGCGCACCGGAGCGGTGACGGCGGGGCGGCTGGCCGAGCTCACGGGGCTGACGTCCGGCGCCATCACCGGGCTCATCGACCGGCTGGAGAAGGGCGGGTGGGTGCGGCGGGTGCGAGATCCGAAGGATCGGCGGCACGTCATCATCGAGGCGGTGCCCGACAAGGGTGATGCCTTCGATGCGGCGTTCGGCACCTCGCGCGGTGCGCTGGACGAGCTCATCTCCAGCTACACCCCCGAGCAGCTGGAGTGCATCCTGGACTTCCTCCACCGGGGCGCGGAGATGCTGCGCGAGGAGACGGCGAGGATGCGGGCCGAGGCCGGGGCTCGGAGTGCGAGCACGCCCGGTGAGGTCTCGCTCCCGCTGCGCGGATTGACGAGCGCGCGCCTGAGGTTCGTCTCGGGCGCCTCGCAGGTCACGCTCCGGGCCAGCGCGGAGCTGACGGAGCTGATGGTGGCCCGCTTCGAGGGACGGCCGCCGGTCGTGCGGGAGGAGGCGGGCACCGTCTCCATCCAGTATCAGCGCTTCTCGCTGCTGGACTGGCGCAAGCTGGGTGCGGACATCGCGCTCAATGCCTCCATCCCCTGGAGGATCGAGCTGAAGGGCGGTGCATCGAAGCTGGATGCGAGACTGGAGGAGCTGCGGCTGGAGTCGCTCGAGCTGTCCTCGGGCGCCAGTCAGCTCACGCTGGCGCTACCGCCGCCCTCGGGGACCGTCCCCATTCGCATCGTGGGAGGCGCCAGCGACGTCACCTTCACCCTCCCTGCGAGGACCGCCGCGCGCATGCAGGTGAAGGGCGGCGCCAGCGCGCTGGCCTTCAACGAGCAGTACCTGGGAGCCGCCGGTGGACAGACGAGCCTGGAGACCTCGGACTACAGGAGCGTGGCGGACCGGTACGACTTCGAGGTGATGGGCGGCGCCAGCAACCTGTCCATCAAGAGCCGCTGAGCGAGCCGAGCGCCTCCACCACCTGGGGCCACTCGCGGGCCAGCGGGTTGATGACCTCGAAGTGGCCGGCGCCCGGCAGCGGGATGAGCCGGACGTCATCTCCGAGCGCCCTGGCCCGCGCGTGGTAGTCGGTGCTGAGGGAGACCGGGACGGTGTCGTCCTCGGTGCCGTGGATGAGCACCTGCCTCACGCCGATGGGCGCCAGGGCCGACGGAGAGGCCAGGCGGTAGCGCTCGGGGACCTGGGCGGGCGTGCCTCCGAGGAACTCCGTCACGATGTCATCGCTGAGCCGCAGCTCGTGAGCGCGCACCAGGTCCACCACGCCGGCGAGCACCACCACCCCGCGAGGGATGAACGGGTCCGCGCTGGAGAGGGGTGAACCGGAAGGCTGGCGCCTTCGCCCGGCCAGCCAGAGGGCCAGGTGGCCGCCCGCGGAGTGCCCCATGGCCACCACGCGAGACAGGTCCAGGGGTTGGCTCTTTCCGAGCGTGCGCAGGAAGTCCATGCCGCGCGCGACATCCTCGAAGGTGCCCGGCCAGCCTCCGCCCTCGTGGCCTACGCGGCGGTACTCCAGGCTCCACGTGGCGTAGCCGCGCCGCGCGAGGTCCGCGCACAGGTGGCCCGCGTGCTCGAGGTTGTACCGGGCGCGCCAGAAGCCCCCGTGCACCATGACGACGACGGGGTGGGGGCCCGGGCCCGGAGGCAGGCGCAGATCACCGAACTGAAAGGTGAGCTCCCCGTACGGGAGGCGGGCATCCGCGGGCGGGGAGGGCGTCTCGAGCATCCAGAGCGGGTTCATGGAGCGCCCTCAGCTGGTGGCTCCCTCGAGCCCCGAGAGCCTGCGGTCCTTGACCTTCAGCCAGGCCTGCTGCCGGAAGAGGTACGTGGACTGGACGCGGCGCCAGGTCCACACGTCCTCCAGGGTCCACCACTTCGCGGGCGGCTGGATGCCCTTGTCTCGCAGCATGCCGATGCCGCGGTAGCCCACGCCGTTCAGGCCGTAGGCGGAGTTGGACTCCAGCATGAGGACCTTGTCCGTCGCGGCGTGGTGGTCGACGATCAGGAAGGTGTGGCCGGAGCGCCACTGGTTGCGCCAGCCCTGGATGATCGTCCACGGGTGCGGAGGCACGTCCGGAGACGGGGTGTGGAGCCCCATCCCGCTCTCGATGGCGGCCGTCACCGGCGAGAAGTAGTCCTCCGTGGAGACGATCATCATCTGCCGGTGGCGGCTGGCGTTCCACTCGAACGCCGCGCCGTGCTCGTCGGCGAAGGCCTTCACGATCAGCGCCTCGACGAAGGTGCAGCAGTTGTTCACCTTCGGGGGCGCCAGCGGCAGGCGGATGCCCGGCAGCTCCCAGGGGTAGCGACCCTGGTCGGGATCATAGTGGTAGTCGAAGAAGGCCTCGAGCAGGCCCGTCAGTCGGCTCTCGGGGATGGCGAGCGGGTCGTCATCGAAGGGGAGCCGCGGGGTGGGCGGGGGCGTCTCCTCGTCGACGAGCTCCGCGTACTTCTGGGTGCGCCAGCGCACGCAGATCCACGTGTCCATGGCGCCCAGGGTGGGCACCTCGAGCCTCGCGTAGTCCGTGTCCGAATTGGGGTAGTTCCGCTTCTCCTCGAGCACGAAGTAGTCACCGGCCTCGACATAGCCCTCGAACTGGGAGCTGGTGCTGGGGAGGATGAAGCCACGCAGGCGGATGGGGAGCCGAGCGACGCGATAGGTTTCAGCCATGGAGCCCTCCGGGGCGGACGGACCCCGCAGCATGGCACGTCACCCGGACGCTGACATGCTTCCGGAGCGCCCCCTCCAGGGCCGCAGGACTGCTCAGAAGCGGGAGATGGCGAAGAAGGCCTTGATCTTGTCGCCTGTCTCGCGAAGCCGCCCGGAGAGCGTGCGGACGAACGTCCAGAGCAGCACGTAGGCCAGCTCCTTGTCCGTGAACATCAGCTGGTCCAGCTTCGTGCGCTCGATGGCCCACAGGGTACACGGGGTGTGCGCGATGGCATCCGCCGAGCGTGGGTGGTCGTCGATGACGGCCATCTCCCCGAAATACTGGCCCTTTTCGAGGATCGCGAGCGCCTCCTCGCCGATTCCCGGCACGTTCTTGGAGATGCGCACCCGCCCCTCGGCGATGACATACATCTCCTGACCTCCGTCTCCCTCCCGGAAGATGAAGGCCCCTCCCTCGAACTGCTTCGGCTGGGCGATGGAGGCCACCTTGGCGAGCTGGCCCTGGGTCAGGCCCTCGAAGAGCGCAACCTTTTTGAGGAAGGAAGCATCCATGCAATGAGCTTCGTACCACGCGCCCGAGGCGCTCTGGTACTTTCCGGCCCCCTTCCGACAGGAGTACCGCCGTGGCGGACGAGAAGATCAACAAGGTGACCATCATCGGCTCTGGGCCCGCGGGCTACACCGCGGCCATCTATGCGGCCCGTGCCAACCTGGAGCCCGTGATGTTCGCGGGCGGCCCCACGCTCGAGGACCCTCAGCGCGTGCCGGGCGGCCAGCTCATGATCACCACTGATGTCGAGAACTACCCGGGTTTCCCCGAGGGCATCACCGGCCCGGAGATGATGGAGCGCTTCCAGAAGCAGGCCGAGCGCTTCGGCACCCGCATCCACATGGAGAACGTCGTCAAGGTGGACCTCTCCTCGCGCCCCTTCCTCATCCAGGGCGAGAGCGTGAGCTACCGCTCGGAGACGGTCATCATCGCCACGGGCGCCAGCGCCAAGTGGCTGGGCGTCAAGGGCGAGGACACCTTCAAGAACCGGGGCGTGTCCGCGTGCGCCACCTGTGACGGGGCCTTCTTCAAGAAGCAGAACGTGCTGGTGGTGGGCGGCGGCGACACCGCCATGGAGGAGGCCACCTACTTGGCGAAGATCGTCGGCCACGTCACCCTGCTGCACCGCCGGGACACCTTCCGCGCCTCGAAGATCATGCAGGAGCGCGTGCTGAAGAACCCGAAGATCTCCGTCATGTGGAACAGCGTGGTGGACGAGGTGGTGGGCAACGAGAAGGGGATGACGGGCGCGGTGGTGCGCAACGTGAAGACGAACGACACCCAGCTGCTCAACGCCACGGGCCTGTTCGTCGCCATCGGGCACGTGCCCAACACCCAGCTCTTCCAGGGCGTGCTGGAGACGCACCAGAGCGGCTACCTGAAGACGGAGCCGGGCACCACCCGCACCAACGTGGCGGGCGTGTTCGCCTGCGGCGACGTGCAGGACAGCTACTACCGGCAGGCCATCACCGCGGCGGGCACCGGCTGCATGGCGGCCATCGAGGCCGAGCGGTGGCTCATCGAGCAGGGCCAGTGAGCGCGGGCGCCCTCCCTTCCAGAAGAGAGACATGAGCCAGAAGCGGCTGAGTCCCAGGACCGTGGCGGTGCACGCGGGCAGCCGGCTGGAGGGCAGCACCTCCCAGCCGCTCGTGCCCGCCATCCACATGTCGACCGTGGGCTGGTTCGACAGCAGCGAGGAGCTGGACGGAGCGCTGGACGGCAAGGACTACGTCTACTCGCGCATCAGCGCCCAGAACACCACGCTGCTGGAGGAGTCCGTCGCGGCGCTCGAGGGCGCGGAGGCGTGCGTCTCCTACGCCAGCGGCATGGCGGCGCTCCGGGCCGTCCTCGAGGCGCAGAACCTGAAGCCGGGGGACTCCATCGTCATGCCCGCGGACGGGTATGGGGTGTCTCGCCTGCTGTTCAAGACGCTCTGCGCGCGCACCGGCGTGGAGCTGCACCCGGTGGTGCTCAGTGAGCCCACGGCGCCCGAGCGCATCCTCGAGCTGCGGCCGAAGTTCGTGCTCGCCGAGAGCATCACCAACCCGCTGCTCTCCGTGCCGGACCTCCGCGCGCTGGCGAAGGCCTGCAGGCAGGTGGGCGCGGCGCTCGCGGTGGATGCCACCTTCCCGTCGCCGTACGGGCAGCGCGCTCTCTCGCTCGGGGCGGACTACGCGGTCCAGTCGGCGACGAAGTGGATCAACGGGCACAGCGACGCGCTGGCCGGCACGGTGAGCGGCTCTCACGAGCGGCTGGCTCCGCTGCGCTCCATGCGGCTGATGGCCGGAGACGTGCTCGGCCCCTTCGAGGCGTGGCTCACCCAGCGGGGCCTGCGCACCCTGCACGTGCGGATGAAGGCCCACTTCGAGAACGCCGCCCAGGTAGCCCGGCGGCTCGCGGAGTCTCCGCTGCTGGAGCGCGTCCTCTATCCAGGGCTGCCCTCGCATCCGCAGCATGCCATCGCCCGCGAGGTGCTGGAGGGGGGCTTCGGTCCCATGGTGGCCTTCGAGATCAAGGGCGCGGGCCGGCCGGAGGGCTACCGCTTCCTGGAGGCGCTGAAGGTGGCTCGGCCGGGGCCGTCGCTCGGGGACGTGTGCACGCTGGTGATGCACGCGGCCAGCGCCAGCGCCCGCCGGATGACGCCCGAGGAGCGCGCCGCGGCGGGCATCCGTGAGAGTCTCATCCGTGTCTCCGTGGGCCTGGAGGATCCCGACGACATCGTCGAGGACCTGCTCTCGGCCGTGGCGCAGGGGGTGAAGCGGTGAAGATGGTGGACGTCGGAGGCAAGCGGAAGACGGAGCGCGTGGCGGTGGCCACCGCGCGGCTGCACATGCTCCCCGCGACGCTCGAGCGTATCCAGCAGGGCAAGGTGGAGAAGGGCGACGTGCTCGCCGCGGCCCGGCTCGCTGGGATCATGGCCGCCAAGCGCACCCCGGACGTGGTGCCGCTCTGCCACCCCATCGCGCTGTCCGGCGTGGAGGTGACGCTGGCTCCCTTCGAGGCCGGGCTGGAGGTCCGCGCCGAGGTGCGCACCGTGGACCGCACCGGCGTGGAGATGGAGGCCCTCACCGCGGCGTGCGCGGCGGCCCTCACCGTCTATGACATGTGCAAGAGCGTGGACCGGGGCATGGTCATCGAGCAGGTTCAGCTCGAGCACAAGTCCGGTGGCCGCTCCGGCACCTGGAACCGCCAGGGCTCCAAGGGGGCCAAGGGCTCCAAGCGCTCCAAGCGCTGAGCGCGGCTACTCCTCCCACTGCACGCGGAAGCTGGCGCTGCCGCCCGAGCACGAGAGCAGCTCCACCCGGCCGCCCTGCGCTCCCGTCATGGAGAGGCACGCCTCCAGGATGCCCTGGTAGTAGGTGGGCTGGCCCATCACCTCGTTGATCCACACCTCGACGCACGTCGGGGAGCGCTCGGTGACGCGCGCCTCCACGTAGTTGTCCGCGCTCTGCAGGGTGTGCTCCAGCCGGCGCAGCGCGCGCAGCGGCCCGAGCAGCCGGGCCACTCCCACCGTGGCCTTGCCGATCACCGTCCGCGCCATGCCCTCCACCATCGCGCGGCCGATCTCCTGCCAGGCCTGGGGCCGGGTCAGGTGCGGGTAGAGGTCCGTGGCGACGATCTCCAGGCAGTGCTTCCACGTCTCGAACGGGTAGGCCGGCAGGAGCTTCTTCGAGAGATCCAGCCCGGCCCGGCGCAGGCTCGACTCCGCCGTCACCGACAGCCGTCCGCGCAGGGCCACCAGGAAGAGCCCCTCGACGGTGTGATCGAAGACGACCCGGCGCCGCTCCGCTCGAAGGGGCAGGGTCCCGCTCATGGAGTGTGTCTCGGCGAGACCGGTCATGACGCTTGGCTCCGGGGGGGTTCCTGAGACTCAACCTAAGGATGGGGCTCCCGCCTGCCGACCCCTGGATCAGCGAGCTGGCCGCGCACTGCTCGCTTCCCGACATCTGGCGGAGCTGTCCAGTGGTGGGCAGTGCAAGGCCCCGGAGGTGTCCACCTCACACGGCCCGGGGCCGCGCGGGCTCCCGCCCATCCACGTCAGACTTCGTTGAGGTGCTCGAGAATCTCTCCCGCCCGACGGGATTCGCCTGGGAGTATGGCGATGTCATCCAGGCTGATGATGCCTACCACCCTGCGCCAGGAGTCGAGCACCACGAGGCGCCGCACGGCCTTCTCCTCCATCAGCCGCTCGGCCTCCGCGACGGGGGCGTCCTCGCGGCAGGTGACGACGCTGCTCGTCATCGCCTCCTGCACGGGGGTCACCGTGGGGTCCTTGCCCAGCGCGGTGGCGCGCACGGTGATGTCACGGTCCGTGATCATCCCCACGAGCTGGCCCCCATCGATGACCGGGAGGGCGCCGATGCCGTAGCTGCGCATGCGCCCCGCCGCGGCCTGCAGGGTTGCCCCAGGCTCGATGGTCTCGACACTCCGGTTCATCAAATCGCTGATCAGCATGGCTTCCTCCGCGGGTCTTGCGCGCCCGCCCGTGCGTCCCGTGATTGAGCAAGCCTCATGCCGGAGCGGGAGCCGCGGCGGCCTGGAGCCAGTCGAAGTCTGGCAGGCGGTGGCGGAGGAACTCCCGGAGGCGCGCGATCAGGTCGGCCTCCACCTGGCGGGCTCGCTCGCGGCTGACGCCGAAGTGCTGACCGACGGCCTCCAGCGAGAGCGGGGCCTCGGACAGCAGCCGGTGCTCGAGGATGAAGCGTCCGCGCGGGTCCTCGAGCTGCCGGGTGAAGCTGGCGAGCTCGGTGCGCAGCAGCTGGGTGAGCTCGCTCTTCGCGAGCTGGTCGTCCACCGCCGGGGCGCCCGAGGGCAGCGCGTGGACTCGGGAGGACATCGTGCCTCCGGAGGGGAGGGCCGGTGCGTCGAGCCGGAGATCATCCTGCCGCAGCCGCTGATCCATCTCGATGACGTCCTGCTCGGGGACCTGGAGTCGCTCGGCCAGCAGGCGAGGCGAAGGCTCGACGCCCGAGGCGAGCAGGCGCTGCTGCTCTCCGCGCAGCCGGAAGAAGAGCTTTCGCTGCACGTCCGTGGTGCCGACCTTCACGAGTTTCCAGTTCTCCATGATGAAGCGCAGCAGGTAGGCGCGGATCCACCAGGCGGCATAGGCGCTGAGCGTCACGCCCCGCTCGGGATCGAACCGCTCCACGGCCTGCACGAGGCCCAGGTTGCCCTCCTGGATGAGATCCATCAGGGCCAGGGGGGGACGCAGGTGCTCGCGGGCCAGCTTCACCACGAGGCGGAGGTGTGAGCCCACCAGTCGGACCCTGGCGGCGCGATCTCCGTCCCTGCGCGCGCGGCGGGCCAGGGTCACCTCCTCGTCCCGGGTGAGGAACGGTTGGCGCCGGACCTCGGCGAGATAGCTCGCGAGCAGCTCGGTCTGGGCCGAGTCCATCGTGAGCGAGGCGGCGGGCCTTCGCGCACGCCGAGGGGGAGTCCTGGAGGGAAGGCGCCGCGAGGGCTGGCCTCGGGGACGTCCCGGGGCAGGCAGGACTCGAGGCGTTCGGGCAGGGAGGGTGGAGAGCTGCTCTAGCGGAGGCATGGGCACTCCAGGAGGGCGCGGCGATGGAACGCGCCGGCGTGCCTTTGCAGCGACGGTGCCAGCGGGGGAGCAGGCGCGCGCCCACCGTGGCGGGAATGGAGCGGAAGGCAGGAGGAGGGGCAGGTCACCGGAAAAATCTGCGTTGTGCGCCCTCCAGCCGAAAGCTTTGCGCGGGGACGCGGCAGACGGGCGCACCCGCGGTGGTTCTTCGAGGCTCCATGCCGCCGGCCGCAGGGGCTGGTGCGCCGAGCGATGAGAGAGCCGCACGGGCTCCGCGAACCGACCGGACCAGGGGCTTCCGGAGGGTGGTCTGCCCGCCTGCCTGCCCCCTTCCCTCTGACATCCTGGGGGGCCATCTCCCGGGCTGAAAGGGGGAGTCATGTCCATCAGATTACTGATGCTGGGACTGCTGAGCCTGGGGGCTGTCGGGCAGCTGGCGTGTTCCGCGAATGCCGAGGCTGCTCAAGAGAGCACCACCTCCGACTCCGAGACGGAGAAGAAGAGCGACACGCCGGCGGGAGGGCAGTTCTGCGGCGGCTTCGCGGCCATCCAGTGCCCGGCGGGGCTCATCTGCGTGGATGCTCCCAATGACGACTGCGATCCGAACGCGGGCGGGCGCGACTGTGGAGGCATCTGCGCCGACCCGGACAGCGGGAAGAAGCCCAAGTGTGACTACAACGATCCACAGCTGAGCTACGTCTCGCGCAACCCCGACGAGTGCCCGGCGATCCTCTTCCGCTGTCCCGAGGGCGCCACGGCGTTCTTCAACGACTGTGGCTGCGGGTGCCAGGCGTCGTCGGGCGCCTGCACGTATGACGACCCGAACAAGCGCTACATCTCGCAGGACCCCGCGCAGTGCGCGGCCATCCGGTTCACGTGCAACAGCGGGGAGCAGCCGTTCTTCGACACGTGCGGCTGCGGCTGCGAGCTCGCTCCGACGCCATAGGCGTGTGTACGCCCGAGGGTCGTGGCCTTCTGTCGGCCAGGCCACCATTCCACTCCCAGGGCCCACCGGCCCTCTCCTGATGGGGAGCCGGTGGGCGTGCTAGCGTCCGGAGGGATCGGAGCGCTCAACCTGCGGAGGGAGGAGCCATGGCCGGCAGCACCCATGCGAGTACGGCCCTCATCACCCGCCACCGAGGGGGGTTCCCGCGAGGGCTCACCTGGGTGACGCGAGAGGGTGAGGCCGAGTTGGATACGGGGCTCGATCTGGGCATCCATCGGATGGTCCGCGGAGAGCGCATCCAGGACAGCCCCTCCAAGGAGACGGCCTGGATCCTGTTCTCGGGCCAGGCGGAGGTGGAGCTCGAAGGCGCGCGGGCCTCCGTCACGCGGGCCTCGCTCTTCGAGGAAGCGCCGACGGTGGTTCATGTGCCGGCTGGCGCCCGTGTCCGGATCGAGGCCACGAGCGAAGAGGTGGAGTGGGCCGTGGTGAGCGCGACGAACCCGAAGGCGTTCGCGCCGCGCATCTTCTTCCCCCAGGACATCCAGGACGAGCTACGCGGCAAGGGGCTGGTGCAGGACGCGGCGGTGCGCACGGTGCGTCTGGCGTTCGATGCCAACAACCGCCCCGAGGGCGCGTTCGTCGTCGGCGAGGTGATCAACTACCCCGGGCGCTGGTCGAGCTATCCGCCGCACCACCACGCCCAGACGGAGCTCTACCACTACCGGTTCACGCTGCCGCAGGGCTACGGCCACGCGGAGCTCGGTGACGACGTCTACAAGGTGAAGCAGTACGACACGGTGAAGATCCTCGGGGGAGTGGACCACCCGCAGGTCTCCGCGCCCGGGTACGGCATGTATTACCTGTGGGTGGTGCGGCACCAGCCGAGCAACCCCTACCGGGGGTTCGAGTTCACCGAGGAGCACCGCTGGGTGCTCGATGCACAGCAGCAGGGGTGGAAGCCCGGCAACGCGGGAGGGCGGTGACATGGCTCGGACCGTTCGCATCACCCTGGCGCAGGCGGTGGTCCGGTTCCTCGATGCGCAGCGCGTCTCGAGGGATGGCGAGGTGCACCGCTTCTTCCGAGGCGTCTTCGGCATCTTCGGCCACGGCAACGTGACGGGGATCGGCCAGGCCCTCGAGGAGCATGAGGGCGGGCTGCCCTACTTCCAGCCCAAGAACGAGCAGGGCATGGTCCACACCGCCATCGCCTATGCGAAGTCCCGGCGGAGGCTGTCGACCTTCGCGTGCACGAGCTCCATCGGACCGGGCGCCACCAACATGGTGACGGGCGCGGCCACGGCCACCATCAACCGGCTGCCGGTGCTGCTGCTGCCCGGGGACATCTTCGCCAACCGCGCGCCTCAGCCGGTGCTGCAGCAGCTCGAGTTTCCCCACTCGATGGACGTGAGCGTCAACGACTGCTTCCGGCCGGTGTCGCGGTACTGGGACCGCATCCAGCGCCCCGAGCAGCTCCTCTCCGCGCTCCCCGAGGCGATGCGCGTGCTCGCCGATCCCGCCGAGACCGGGGCCGTGACGCTCTGCCTGCCTCAGGACGTGCAGTCCGAGGCCTTCGACTGTCCGGAGCTCTTTCTCCAGGAGCGCGTCCACGTCGTCGAGCGCCGGCCGTGCTCCCGCGAGCGTCTGGAGGAGGCCGTGGCGCTGCTGCGGAAGGCTCGGCGCCCGTTCTGCATCGCGGGCGGTGGGGTGCACTACGCCGCGGCCGAGGAGGCCCTCCGCCGCTTCTGCGACGCGACGGGCATTCCTGTCGGTGTCACGCAGGCGGGCATGGGCGCGCTGCCGGATGCGCATGGGGCGTGTCTCGGGGCGGTGGGCGTCACCGGGACGGGCGCCGCCAACCGCATCGCCCTGGACGCGGACGTCATCCTCACGGTGGGCACGCGCCTGTCGGACTTCACGACGGCGTCGAAGACCCAGTTCCAGGCGGAGGGCGTGCGCTTCATCGCGCTCAACGTGAACGCGTTCGATGCCGCCAAGCACGGGGCGGTGCCACTGGTGGCGGATGCGCGGGTGGGGCTCGAGGAGCTGACCCGGGCCCTGGAGGGGTGGCGCATTCCGGCCAGCTACGGGGCTGAGATCTCCACGGCTCGCGAGGAGTGGGCGAAGACCCGGGATGTGTTGACGCGCTCGACGGACGGCCGGCTCACGCAGGCCGAGGTCATCCGCGTCCTCAATGAGGAGGCGGGGCCGGGGTCCACGGTCGTTCACGCGGCGGGCGGCATCCCCGGCGACATCCACAAGCTCTGGCGCGCGAAGGAGCCGGACGACTACCACTCCGAATACGGCTACTCGTGCATGGGCTACGAGGTGGCGGGCGCGCTGGGCGTCAAGCTCGCGCACCCGGAGCGCGAGGTGTACGCGCTGCTGGGAGACGGCAGCTACCTCATGCTGAGCCAGGAGCTGCTGACGTCCATCCAGGAGGGGGCGAAGATCACGCTCGTCCTCCTGGACAACCATGGCTACCAGTGCATCCACAACCTGCAGCGAGGGTCGGGGAGCCGGGGCTTCGGCAACGAGTTCCGCGCCAGGCGGGGAGGGCGCCTGGAGGGAGAGCCGCTCGCCGTGGACTTCGTCCAGAACGCCCGGAGCCTGGGCGCCAGCACGTTCACCGCGACGACGGCCGCCGAGCTCTCCCGGGCGCTCCGGGATGCGCGAGCCGTGCCGACGAGCTGCCTCATCTACATCCCGCTGGAGAGCAGCGCGGGCCTGCCCGGGACATCCTGGTGGGATGTGCCCATCGCCGAGGTGAGCCCCTCCGCCTCGGTGCAGGAGAAGCGGGCGGCTTACGAGGAAGCGAAGAAGAAGCAGCGGTTCTACTACTGACGGAGCGCCCGCGGAGGACGAGCCATGCGCAGCGGTCTCGAGGTGGAGGTGGGCTCCCAGCCCATCAACTGGTGCAACGACGACTTCCGGGACCTCGGAGCGTCGATCACCCTGGAGCAGTGCCTGAGCGAGATGCGGCAGGCGGGCTACGTGGGCACGGAGCTGGGGCACCGGTTCCCTCAGGACGGCACCGCGGTCCGTGCGCTGCTCGAGAAGTACGGGCTGAAGCTGGCCTCCGGGTGGCACAGTACGTTCCTGGCCTCCAGGCCCTACGCCGAGGAGGAGAAGTCCTTCGACGCGCACGTGGCTCGGCTCCGGGCCGCGGGCAGCCGGGTGGTCATCGTCGCCGAGTGCACTGGCGCCATCCACTCGGACGGCTCGAAGCCGCTGCGCTTTGCGTCGGGTGTGGAACTGCTGGATGAAGGGGCCTGGACGCGCGTCTACGAGGGGCTCGACCGGTTGGCCGAGCGGGCCGCCGTCGCGGGGATGAAGGTGGCCTATCACCCCCATATGGGCACGGTGATCCAGGACCAGCGCGACGTGGATCGGCTGATGGAGCGGACGAAGGTGCTCTCGCTGCTGCTCGACACGGGACACCTGGCGTTCGCGGGCGCGGATCCGCTCGCGCTCCTGCGCGCTCACGGGCCGCGCGTCGCGCATGTCCACCTGAAGAACATCCGCCCGGCGGTGGTGGAGGAGGTGCGAGCGAAGCGGCTCAGCTTCGAGGCCGCCGTGCGCGCGGGCGCCTTCACCGTGCCGGGCGATGGAGGCATCGACTACAAGCCGATCTTCGAGCACCTGGCCTCGCTGCGGTACTCGGGCTGGTGGATCGTGGAGGCCGAGCAGGATCCCGCCAAGGCGAACCCGCTCGAGTACGCGATCCGGGGTCGGCGCTACATCCGGGAGACCGCGGGCGTTTGAGCCCTGCGGGTTCCCCTGGCATGGTGGAAGGAGGAGCCGTGTCCTCATCCCGGATGCAGCAGACCGTCGCGCTTGGGACCGAGTTCTGGAATGACTCCTGCGCGCTCCAGGAGCTGGCGGAGGCCATCGAGAACGGCGCGGTCGGCGCCACCTCGAACCCGGTCATCGTCGGCGCCGCCGTGAGTGGTGACAAGGCACGGTGGCTGCCCGTGCTGGAGCGGCTCCTGCGCGAGCACCCCGGCGACACGGAGGACGATGCGGCCTGGAGGCTCATCGAGGCCGTGGCTCGGGAGGCTGCCGCCCTGCTGGCGCCCATCCACGAGGCGACGAAGGGGCGTCAGGGCTACCTCTGCGTCCAGGTGAGCCCGAAGATCTACCGGTCCACGGAGCGGATGATCGAGCACGGGGTGGCGCTCGCCGCGCTCGCGCCGAACATCGCCATCAAGTGTCCCTCGACGAGGGAGGGCATCGCCGCGATGGAGGAGCTCACGGCTCGGGGGATCAACATCAACGCGACCGTGAGCTTCAGCGTGCCGCAGGCGCTCGCCACGGCGGAGGCGGTCGAGCGAGGCATGGACCGGGCGCTGCGGACGGGCGTATCCCGGGAGCGGCTGCACCCCTACGTGACGATCATGGTGGGGCGGGTGGATGACCACATGAAGCGGGTGGCGGAGCGGGACTCCGTGATGCTCGATCCTGGGTACCTGAACTGGGCGGGGATCGCCGTGTTCAAGAAGGCCCATCAGCTCTTCGTCCAGCGGAAGTTCCGGAGCACGCTGCTGGCCGCCGCTTACCGTCATCACCTGCACTGGTCGGAGCTGATTGGCGAGGGCGCGATCCAGAGCATCCCGTACGGGTGGTGGAAGCAGTTCAACGCCTCGGACATCACGCCGCGCAAGACGCTGAGCGAGCCCGTGGCGTCCGAGATCGTCGACACGCTCCGCCGGAAGCTCCCGGACTTCCGGCGGGCCTACGACGAGGAGGGGATGCGGCCCGAGGAGTTCGCCGGCTACGGAGCCTCGGTCCACACGCTGCGCCAGTTCCTGGGCGGCTACCAGCAGCTCGTGGAGTGGGTGCGGGACCGGATGCTCGCTTGAGCCGTGCGGCCGGAGAGCCGGCTCACTGTGGGATCGGAACGGGCTTGCCGAGCTTCAGGGACTGGAGCGCGGCATCCGCCAGGACGAGCGCCGCCCGGCCATCCCGGCCCGTCACGAGGGGCTCGGCGCCGGAGGTGGCCACCTCGAGGAAGTGCTCCAGCTCGGCGCGGTAGGCCTCTGGGTAGCGGTCGAGGAAGAAGTGGTACGGCTTGTCGGAGAGCACGGCCTCGCGCGTGTAGCGCGTGACGGTGGTGGGCAGCGGGTTGGCCGCCTGGAGCATCCCCTTCGAGCCGAAGACCTCGATGCGCTGGTCGTAGCCATAGGCGGCGCGGCGGCTGTTGTCGATGTGGCAGAGCGCGCCACGCCGGGTCTTGAGGATCACCATCGCCGTGTCGATGTCGCCCGCCTCGGCGATGCCGGGATCGACCAGACAGGAGCCGGTGGCGAAGACCTCGACGGGCTCCTCGCCGAGGAGGAAGCGCGCCATGTCGAGGTCATGGATCATCATGTCGCGGAAGATGCCGCCGGAGCCGCGGATATAGGCGAGCGGAGGCGGGGCCGGGTCGCGGCTGGTGATCTTGACGATCTCGACGTCACCGGCCTCTCCGCGACGGACCGCGTCGCGCAGGGCGCGGAAGTGAGGATCGAAGCGGCGGTTGAAGCCGAGCACGAGAGGCACTGCCGTGCGCGTGACTTCGGCCAGACAGGCATCCACCTTGGAGAGGTCCAGATCGATGGGCTTCTCGCAGAAGATGGGGAGCTTGCGACGGGCGGCCTTGAGGATGATCTCCACATGGGTGTCGGTGGAGGTGCAGATGAAGACGCCCTCCACGGCCGGGTCGGCGAGCACGGCGTCCACGTCGGTCGAGGACTTCGCGCCGAAGCGATCGGCCAGGGACTTGGCGGCCTCGGCGTTCACGTCGACCACGGCATGGAGCCGCGCGCGAGGATGGTGGTGGATGTTGGCGGCGTGAATCTGCCCAATGCGTCCTGCACCCAGCAGAGCGATCTTCATGGGGAAACCATACCACCGGGCTTCACTGGCAGGCTCAGTGACGGTCGCGGAGTGTCCGCGCGGCGTCACGGAAGACCTTGGCCAGCGTCGGGTATTCGGGGGAGTGGGCCTCCAGGAAGGGGGCGTCCTCGTGACGCCCGATGATCCCCAGCACGACCGCCGCCGAGATGGACGGGTTGGGGAAGGTGGCTCGAATGAGTCTCAGGGCTACGGTGCGCAAGGCCAGACGGGCATCTTCCGGAAGCGCAGGCAGCAGGCGCTCTCGATCACTGAGATGCATGCTGAGCAGGCACTCACAGTAATAGGCGGCGTCACGATCGTGACTCAACGCTTGTTCGTCGAGTGCCTCTGCCGAGGCGATGAACGCAGGGAGGACCGGTACCAGCTCATCAGGAACATCTTCCTCGAGCACCACGAGCACTCGAGTCTTGTGCCTGGTGGAAATCGTGGGGTCGCGAGCCCATGTGTCCAACTCAGGTGGAGTCTTTTCCAGCAATGGAACCAACCCGTGCAAGCCATGGGGGGCAGGCAGCGAAATCCTTTCCAGGCTGCGCCGCACGGCGGGAAGCAGATCCGGATGTCGTCGTCTCCAGAGGGCACGTGCCAGAGCGATGACATCCGCTGCATCGGGCTGACCTGCGGCAGCCAGACGCTCGAGTCTGCGGATCAGAGGGGCACGCGCACTGGCTTCCGCGATTCGTCCGAGTGCCCTGACGATGTCTTCCACGACTGCTTCGCCGTCGTAGCTCCTGCGTGCTTCTTCAATGGCGAGTTGTTCCTCCAGGCGTCTGGCGCTGGCTGCTCCACCCAGCTCACCGAGCCCAAACGCCGCTGCTTGTCGTACGAGCGAGTCCTCGCAGTTCAACATGGCCTCCAGCTCAGCCCTCACCTGCTTGGGACTCAAGCCGAGCTGCGGCAGCAAGGCGCGTACGCGATCCTCCTCGCCCCATTTGAAGGCCTGCACCAGCTCATCGCGAATCCGGGCCGTATCAATCGTGCGTGCCATCTTCCGTTGGTTCCTTGCTGCTACGAGCTCACGCTTGAGATCACGCACGTTGGAGACATAGTTGGTGTTGTGCCGTACCCCATCTGGCCGTAAGGACGCTGCGTCAGGCCGGCGGAAGCGAGGCCCCTCTCCCGGGGCCTTGTCGAGGGCGGGTTTGTTGTCAGCATCCAGCTGCGCTTTGTTCTTCAGTAGCTGGGTGTGCCTTGCTGACTCTCGGGAGGCGAGCTCCTCCTCGATGGCCTCGTTGTGTAGTGGGTTCTGCCGGGTATGAGGCGGGCCATAACGAGTGGAGAGCTTGGGGCCTGGGGGTGGGCCTGCCGTGCCGTCGTCCATGGTGGAGCAGAGGGTCAGGCCGCCACAGAGGCGTGTGGCCATTTCCCCCGTCGCCACTCCGCTGAGGATGAGGCTGCCATCGCCTGCCACCTGGGCGGTCGCCGCGGCCTCCACGGCCAGTCCGCCCCTTACGGTGTACAGGGGCTTGCCCAGCAGCGCTCCCAGGCCACCGGGGGGCAGCGTGGGCGCAGTCCTGGCCACCCCCATGCTCGCCACCATCACCAGCACCCGCAGCATTGTGCCGCCCATGGCTCTGCCGAAGTGCTCCGAGGCCGCCTCCACCTCCTTCTGCGTCCTGGCCGACTCGGACTCGCGGTAGAGCCGCAGGCACGCCAGGGCCAGGTTCACTACCTCCATCAATCCCACGGTGATGGCCAGCGCTGCCGTGAGCGTCACGGCGAAGGCCTTGGAGAAGAGGGGCTCGGGTACCAGCCACGCGCCGAAGTAGACGGCCACCGAGAGGAACACGCTGGCCACGAACACCGGGGAGCTGAACAGCTCCTGCGCGGCCTCGCGCACCCCCGCGCCCATGTAGCGCGGGGACAGCTTCAAGGCCTGGTAGAAGCGGCTCTGCCCCAGCACCTTCGGCAGCGGCAGCAGCGCCCCGCCAAAGCGGGACAGGAACTGTTCGCGTAGGTGCTGCTCCCACTGCCCACCATCATCCTCCTCCAGCAGCCGGAGCCGGGCCGGTGGGAGGACGCGAATCTCGGGCCGTTCCACCAGCAAGGCCGAGTGGAAGACGGTGAGCGCCGCCTGGGCTTCCGCCACGCTCAACACGTCGAGGCTGGGGTCGGCCGCCACCGGCTCGAAGGAGAGCCGGACGCGGCCTCCCGGCAGCTCGCTCACGCTCACCGCGCGAGGCTCTCCCTCGGATGCGCGAGAGGTGGCGCACGCCGTCAGCAAGCCGAGGCACAGCACCCAGGCCATGCGCACCCATGAACGGGCTTCGCTCATGGCCCGAGCATGCAGGATTGCCTCGCTACTTGGCAGCCTCGGCCCGCAGCCGCTCCAGGAAGAAGGCCACCACCACCAGCGAGTGGGTGATCTTCCCCTCCAGGATGAGCCGCGGCACCTCCGCTCGCGGGAACAGCTCCACGGTGATGTCCTCGCCGTGGTCCTGCCGTCCCTCGTGCCGCTTCACGCAGTCCAGCGCCAGGAACGAGTGGCACCGGTTACCCTGCAGCGCCGGGTTCGGATGCACCGAGCCCAATGGCACCATACGCCCCGCCTCATAGCCCGTCTCCTCCTCCAACTCCCGCGCCGCCGCCAGGGCCGGATCCTCGCCGTGATCCACCAGCCCGCCGGGGATCTCCAGCGTCGTCTCCTGCACCCCGAAGCGGTACTGCCGGATCAGCACCAGCTGATCCTCCGTCGTCACCGCGATGATGTTGCACCACTCCGGCGTGTCGAGGAACACGCGCGGGTGCTCCTGATTCGTGCGCGGATCCGCGTAGAGGTCCTCACGGACCTTCAGGATGGTGTAGTCATGCTCGAGCCCCCGGCGCAGCCGCGGCCAGGGACGGGGGGACTGGGACACGAGGCCTCCAGGGTCAGTTCAGGTTCGCCAGCCGCTCGCGCAGCTCCTTCGACATCAGCTCCAGCCGCTCGCGATCCGGTGCCTCCGGCGACAGCTCCAGGCACCGCTCCACGTCCTTGAGCGCCGCCCGGAACGCCCCCACCTTCGTCAGCAGCACCGCCCGCGTGCGCAGCTCGCCCGGGTGGTCCGGCGCCAGCAGGAGCAGCAGATCCACCACCGCCAGCGCCCGCTCCGCGTCCTCGCGCTCCAGGTACACCCGCTTGAGGTTGGACAGCATCCGGTAGGTGATGAGCTCCACCGGCGCCGGCGTCAGCTTGGCCGGATCGAACCGCAGCTGCGGCGCCACCCGCTTGAGCAGCTCCTCGCAGCCCGTCTCCGTGAGGATGTCCCCGTTGTGGAACGGATCGATGACCAGCTTGTGGTCCCCCGTGTTGCACGCCACCAGGAAGTGCCCCGGGAAGGCCACCCCGTACAGCGGAATCCCCGCCCGCCGCGCCACCTCCAGGTACACCACCGAGAGCGTGATGGGCAGCCCCACCTTGTGCTCCAGCACGTGGTCCAGGAAGCTGTTCTCCGGCGCGTAGTACTCCTTCTCGTTGCCGCGGAAGCCCTCGATGTCCGCCAGCACGTGGCGCAGGGCTCGCAGCCGCGCCAGCGAGGGGCCTTCCTCCAGGTGGCGCTCCACCTCCACCTGCACCCGGACCGCCAGGGCATCCAGGGTGTGCAGGCAGGCGGGCGCGTCCAGGGAGGGGTTGGCCAGCGTGGCGATGGCCAGCGCGGCGAGATCCAGCCGAGGCGGATCCGCAGCCAGCGCCGACACGAGCCGTTCCCGAGCAAGCGGGGAGCCGAATCCGGAGGGAAAGTTCACGTGCATGGACTAACCCACCCGAGGCCGAACGGCAAAGGCAGGCGACCGCTCGTCAGAATGCCGGCGGTGGATGGTTGGGAAGACGGCCCTTGATTTCCGCTCGGAGTGCGATCTGCGCCGAGATGAGTCCCGCCAGGATTCCATCCTCATATTCGAAGGTAGGATGCTCCTTGAGTTCCGGGAAGTCATGTGCGTTGCGCAGATCCTCCGGGCCGATGTTGGGCACCGCCTCGCGGGCCAGGCGGAGCACCTTGGCCTGCTGCTGGGTAATCATCCGCTCGAAGAGCGAGTGAGCCAGCTCCAGCATCTCCTGGGCTGTCTGTTCCGTCATGGGGCCTGCCTCGGCGTCTCCAGCTACTGCTGGGCGATGTCCCACTTCATCCGCTGGTAGCTGCGGCGGAAGGTGAGCGCATCCCTCTCGATAGCACCCTCCTTGTCCTCGCGCCCGTCCAGGAACGCCACGAAGTCCAGCTGCCGGTCCGCCTTGTCGTACTCCTGGTCGAACAGCTTGACGATCTCGTTGGCGGGCAGCGTGCGCCGGCCGGCCACGTTCACCAGATCGATCTTCAGCCCCTTCAGGTCCTTGGACGGGGCGTAGGACTTGTAGACGAGCTCCGTGCACACCAGCGTCTGGTCCGAGAAGAAGTCGAAGTTGAAGTCGTACGGACGGCCCTGGTAGGTGAACGCGCGCACGATGGCCTGCGCCTTGTCCTTCTTGGACAGCCGCGGCCGCATGACGCCCAGGTAGTCCACGCGCATGCCGTGCTCGGGGCCGGTGAAGGACACGCCCTCGCTGATGGACTCGATGATGCGGATGGGCTCGCCGTGCTCGTCCTTGCCCATGTACTGGGTCCACTTGGCGGGGAAGCTGCGCGACAGGTGCTCGGAGAGCGTCTTCGGCTGGCCGGGCAGGGTGGCCAGCCACGCCTTCACCTCCGCGTCCCCGTCGAAGTAGCCCGCGAGCATGTCCGGCGTGCCCACGTACAGCTCGGCGTGCGGCCAGAACCCCGGCAGGCCGATGTTGGACAGGTACCAGTTCTGCCGGGCGACGATGACGTCCCCGGGCTCCATCTTCTGGAGCACCTGGTCGACCTGCGCGCGGGAGATGAGCGGCTTGCCGATGCGCTTGACGCGGGTGTCGCCCATCCACTCGGCCACGGACTTCTGCACCGGGAAGATGGCGCGCGAGGTGGTGTCCTGGACGATGTCCTTGGCCGCGGTGGTGAAGAAGGAGGGCCCGCGCTTGAGCAGCTTGCCCCGGGCCACCTTGGAGTTCAGCTTCATCTCCTGGAGCACCCAGGCCGTCAGCTTGGAGTTCATCGCCCCCGACTTCGACAGCACCGGACGCAGCTGATCCCGGTAGGTGTCCCCGGTGAAGAGCTGGGTGGCGGTGGAGACGTGGATGACCTTCTCCTTGAAGTGGGCGAAAGCCCGCGCGGGGATGCCGTAGTCCGGGGCCGGCTCGTCCAGGAGCACCTCGAGCTGCTTGCGGCCGTTGGTGAGCTCCGCGTAGGTGAGCCCGTGCGACAGGATGGTGGTGAGCGCCCCGTGCGTGAGCAGGAAGCCCCAGGCGTGCTTCTTCGGCTGGGTGAGCGCCGGCACCTTCACGAAGTCCCAGTAGCGCTGGCGGATGACCTCGGTGGAGGCGAAGTAGTCGAAGAACGCCGCCCACGTGGTGAGCAGCGTCTGCTTCTGCTCGGGCGTGTAGGGGATGTCCTGCTTCTGGTTGTAGAGCGACAGGTTCTGCCGGATCCGCTCCTGCAGGCCGCGCAGGCCGTTGGCGTAGCGCTGGAGCGACTCCAAGTCCCTCTGGGCCTGGGCCACGAAGGCCTCGTCCTCCCAGTCATAGATGCCGGTGGCGGGCGCCTCGGGCGCGGGGGCCGGCGTGGCGACGGCGGGCGCGGCGGGAGCCTGAGCTTGGGGGGGAGGCGAGCTTGCGAGCGTGAGCTGGGCCAGGAGCAGGGAGGTGGCGAGCATCAGGTCTCCAGGAGGGAGCGGTACAGCGGGGCGCAATCTACCTCGGACCGGGGCGGGCATGGTTGCTTGGCTGGCCTGTGAGCGGTGCGGGCCGTGCCGCCCCGGGTGGTCCGAAGCCCCTTCCATCCCCAGGTTCATGAAAAGCGCCCGGACCGGAAACCCGGGCAGAAAGGCAGAGAGACGATGGCTTACGGACAGGCGGAGAACCCGGCGCTGTCGATCCCCACGCACCTGGACGCCGTGGACTATCCGGTGTGGCGTGAGCAGCTCGTGAGGGCGGCGGAGGACAATGGCGCCGACGTCGACGTCATCAACGTCCTCAAGTTCCTGCCGCGCTCGCGCTACGAGTCCAAGGAAGAGGTGATGAGGGACCTGGCCGAGGCGGCCCGGCGGTTCGCCAGCGGCGGCTTCCCGGGCGATGACGGGGTGGAGAGAGACCGGCGGAACATCGGCCGGGACATGGTGGAGAACGCCCCTCCGGGGCACAGCCGTCATCCTTGAACGGGGATGGTGGAAGAGGCTCGCGAGCGCTGGCGGTTTCTGCCAGCGTTCGCGGCCCTATGCGCGCTCGAAGACTGACCTGGCTCTGCTGTGCCGTGGCGCTGGCTGCCTGCACCAAGCCCGCCTCCTCGCTGGTGCCCGAGGCGGGGACTCCGCCACCGGTGCGGCTCGACTTCCGACCCCCGGTGGACCGAGCCATCACGGAGCGGGTGCAGAGCACGCGGACGATGGAGCGCGGCGGCACGCGGCAGTCCGAGGAGGTGGAGATGACCACCGTGACGCGCTTCACGCCGGCCGAGAACGGGTGGCAGCTCGTCCAGACGGTGTCGCAGGCGCGGATGACGCGCGGCGGCACGCCGGTGGAGACGGTGGTGGACGAGGTGCTCTCGCGCTTTGCGCTCCGGGTGCGGCTGGCGGCGGATGGAGCCTTCGTGAAGGTGCTCAACGCGGACGAGGGGCTGAAGGCGCTGCGCCAGGTGGCGGCGGGGCCGCAGGCCGGGGCGCTGGAGGCCTTCTTCGCGCCCGAGTCCGTGGAGTCGCGGACCCGCCGCGAGTGGGAGGCGAAGTACGGCGGGCTGCTCCAGCGCAACCTCACGGTGGGGCAGCACACCTGGGCGGTGGAGGCGTTCTCCACGGCCGAGGGCGAGGTGCGGTACGTGCTGCAGCGGACGGTGACGGGGACGGAGCTGACGGACCAGGGTAATGCGCTGGTGCTGGGCTTGAGGTGCCTGGACGCGCTGCCCGACGACGCGCCCCCGGAGCTGCGCGAGGTGCTGGAGGAGGCGGGCAGTCCGGAGCTGACGGAAGGCGTGACGTGTGAGGGCGAGCAGGTGGTGGCGCGGGGCTACTTCGTGCCGATGCGGCGCAATCTGACCGTGCGCGCGAAGGTGGGAGACGCTACATGGACGCTCGCGACGCAGACGAAGCTGGAGATGCTGGAGGAGGCGCGACGATGAACTTCCAGGAAAACCTGATCGAGAACGAGCGGGGCGTGGAGCGGGTGGTGAAGGGCTCGAAGCGGGTGGCGGTGCTGGGCATCAAGACGGAGCAGCAGGCGGGGCAGCCGGCCTTCTATGTGGCGGACTACCTGGCGAAGGCGGGGGTGGAGGTGGTGCCGGTGCCCGTCTACTACCCGGACGTGACGCACATCCTTGGCAAGCCGGTGTACCGGAGGCTGGTGGACATCCCGGGGGACATCGATCTGGTGGATGTGTTCCGGCGGCCGCAGGACATCGACCAGCACGTGGACGACATCATCGCGAAGAAGCCGAAGGCGGTGTGGTTCCAGTCCGGCATCCGCAACGACGCGGCGGCCGAGAAGCTGGCGAAGGCGGGCATCCAGGTGGTCCAGGACCGGTGCCTGATGGTGGAGCACCGGCGCTACTCGATCCTGGGGTGAGCGGGGGAGGGGTTATCCGCGCACGGTGGCTGCCGCTACGACCTTGCGTGCCCACTGGCGTTGCTCGTCTGAGGGCATGAACGAGTCGAAGTGTCCGGCCTGTATTCGCGCGACCAGCTTCGTATCGCGGCTGATGATTCCGGCGCATCCCAGGGGGAAAGCCAGCTTCGAAGAAGCGATCCACGTTGGATGCGATGGGGATCGCGTAGGGCTCCTCGTAGACGTCTACCCAGGCGACAGGCTGCCAGCCCTGCTCATCCGCAAGACCCGGAATCGTGGCGTAGTGGTAGGCCAGATGCGGCTCGCCCGCGAAGACGAGGGTCGGCAGGGCGAGTTGCTTCTGGGTGCTCTCGCTCCACCACCTGTTCTGTTTCTCGAACTGGCGGTCGTCGTCCTCCAATGGATGGAGCACGATGCCTGCCACGTCCGTGGCGAACGCGGCGAAGCCAAAGCGGGCATAGACGGCGGCGAGCACTGGATCGAAGGGGAGTCCCTCTACCAGTGCCCCAGCTTCCAGCGGGGCGCTCGCGGGGGGAGAGGTGCGCAGGTGCAATCCCAGGCGACGGCAGACCTCCCTCAGGCGCTCCAATCCTGGCAGTTCCATGCGCATCTACTCCAGGCCGGGAAAGAGTCGCTGCAGTCGAGCCAAGGCACCTTCCTCGGCCTCCTTCAGTGAGTATGGCACGTGGCCGGGTTCACTGGCCTGGCGGAAGCGGGTCCAGAGTGCGTCAATGCGCTTGTGCACGTTCTGGGTCACCATGGCCAGATTCTCCGCAGCGTTGATGTCCTTTTCAGGGAAGAGGTGTGCGTACTCCAGCGGGCATCGATGGTGGATGGGTAGGAGTGCGCCTCGTTGCTCCAGCAGTTCGGCGAGCTCGGGGTGAAGGGTCTTGTACGCCTGGCGGGCTTTCGCCCGAAGCTTGATCTTGGTCTCCCTGTCCAAGGGCTCCTGGATGAGCCGCTCGATGCCCACCATGAGCTCGCGCAGCTCCGTGCGCTCGGCGGTGATGAGCGAGCCTTTTCCCTCCAGCTGAACCTTCGTCCACAGCCGCTCGAAGGCCAGGCGCTCCTCCGCTGACAGCCGCGTCAGCGTCGTGCGCAGCCAGCTTGTGGCCTGAGCCCCGCCGCGCATCAGTGCGCGCACCACCGTGGGAGCCACCTTCCCACCCAGCCAGCCCAGGCCTCGCAGGGTGATGCCCCCCGCGTACCAGAGCGCCAGTTCCTCGGCGCCACGCCGTGCCACCCACTCTGCACCGGCCTTCGACTCCTCGCGCCAGCGCCGAAAGATGTCCTCGTGCATCGCGCGGTACTCGGCGACGAATCCGGCATCGAGCTCGACGGGCGGCAGGGGCCGCTCCACGACGGCCTCCTCTACCCACCCATGGGCCTGCCGGGCTCCGGGTGGGAGCGTGAGTCTCAAGCGCAGGCGCACCGTCCGTTCGCCGAGGCCCTGGGTGAAGAGCAGGAGGACCGCGGTGGCTTCGCCCCTCGCGGAGGGAGCCAGCCCCCGAGGAGCGCCTCCCGTCCCAAACGCTCGGATTTCAGCCTTGCGCTGATCCTGCGACACCACCCCACCGGAAATCGTGCAAAAGGGCCAGGGGGGCAGGCCTGAAAAAGTTACGCCCTTTCTGCCTTAATCATGCAGGGCTGCAGAGGCAAGTGGCTGTAATTCCTGGGAGTTAGCCCGTATCGAGCGTTGGCTTCCCCCTTGCTTAAGGGTCAGGGCACGCGGTTTCGGCGAAGTTCCCCTGTCGTCCTTGCCCCCGAGGATCACCATGCAGGCCTCCAACTCCCTGTCCTCCCCTGACTCTCTCTCCACCTACCTCGCTGAGATCAGCAAGTACCCGCTGCTCACCGTGCAGCAGGAGCAGGAGCTGGCTCGGCGCTTCCGCAATGGCGACTACCAGGCCGGTCACCAGCTCGTGACGGCCAACCTGCGCTTCGCCGTGAAGGTCTCCTACGAGTACCGCTCCTACGGCATCAAGGTGAGCGACCTCATCCAGGAGGCCAACATCGGGCTGATGAAGGCCGTGCAGAAGTTCGACCCCGACAAGGGCATCCGCCTCATCTCCTACGCGGTGTGGTGGATCCGCGCCTACATCCAGAACTACATCCTCAAGTCCTGGTCGCTGGTGAAGCTCGGCACGACCCAGGCCCAGCGCAAGCTGTTCTTCGCTCTGGCCCGTACGCGCCGTGAGCTCGAGAAGCTCGGCGGCGAGGGCAACATCGTCGACGCCGAGGAGATCGCTCGCAAGCTGAACGTGAAGGCCTCGGACGTGCGTGAGATGGAGCAGCGCATGGGCGGGCGGGACCTGTCCCTCGACGCTCCCATCGGCGAGGAGGGTGACTCCACCCACCTGGACTTCGTGGAGTCCGAGAGCGTCTCCCAGGTCGACGAGGTGGCCGACCGTCAGGAGGCCGACATGACCCGCGCCCGCGTCCGCCAGGCCCTGCAGCGGCTGGACCCGCGCGAGCGCTTCATCATCGAGCAGCGCATCATGGGCGACTCGGAGATGACCCTCAGCGAGCTGGGCGAGCACTTCGGCTTCTCGCGTGAGCGCGCCCGTCAGCTGGAGATCCGCGCCAAGGACAAGCTCAAGGCCGCCCTGGCCGAGCTGATGGCCCAGGAGAACGAGGGCCTGACCGCCGTCGCCTAGGCCCTCGCGGCGTCCCCGCCTTGCCTCAACCCTCCTCGAATCGCTGGGGAGGCCGTGCCAGCGCGCGCTCCGCGGAGAGCCGCGCCTGATCGAGCGCGTCGAAGCCGCGCTCCAGCGTCGTCGGCGTCACCGGCGGCAGGTTCGAGGTGACGACGTACACAGGCACCTTCCGCGCCTCCAGGATGTTGAGCTGCAGCCGGAAGTGATCGTGCCGCAGCGCTGCGGAGGCCGTCGCCAGCCCCTGCGCGTACACCAGCGGGCCGCCCAGCACCTTGCGCGTGCGGCTGGGCAGGTAGTGCACCAGGATGGCATCCAGGTCCTTGCCGATGGCGCTGTCGCTCAGCGCCAGCGCCGGCGCCTTGTCCACCAGCCCTCCGTCCCAGTAGTGGCTGTTGTCGATGGGCACCGCCCGGAACAGCCCCGGGTACGCGCACGTGGCGTGGACGCGCGGCGCCAGCTCGCCCGAGGTGAAGACGTCGTGCGTGCCCTCGGTGAGGTTGGCCGCCACCAGCAGCAGCGGGTGCGGCAGCTCCTCGAAGGTGGGCACCGGCAGGTAGTCCTCCAGCAGCTTGCGGAAGCGCTCGCCCTTCAGCAGGCCCGTGAAGCCGTGGCCGCGCCGCACATCCTTCACCGCGCCGATCGGATCCGGATCCCAGAAGTTCTTCCGCGTCTGCTTCAGCAGCAGCTCTTCCAGCTTGGCCAGCGGCATACCCGCCGCCGCGAACGCCGCCACCATGCCACCCGCTGAGGTCCCCGCGTACGCCGTCGGCTGAATCCCCGCGGCCGTCAGCCCCTTGAGGAAGCCGGCGTGGCCGTAGAAGCCGAAGTAGCCGGCGGAGAGAACGAGCCCGATGCGTTTGCCTTCGAGGTGCTGGATCAGAGTGGGTGGGGGCATGGCGCCCCCATAGACGAGGAGCGAGCGAGGGGCAACGCAATGCGTCGGGAAACCCCTTGGCTGCCGGTCCGGAATCGACATATGTTGATTCACCGATATGGACACTCTCTCCCAGTCCTTTCGCGTCCTTGGGGATGCGACACGGCTGCGGATCCTCCGCCTCGTGGCGCAGGCCCCGCTGAACGTGACGGAGCTGGTGTCCCTGGTGGGCGTGGCCCAATCCTCCGTGTCCCATCACCTGGGCAAGCTCAAGGGCCTGGGCCTCATTCGCGAGGAGCGGCAGGCCGGCTACAGCTACTACTCGCTCGCGCTGGACGGAGACGACTCGCGCTGGCCGCTCATCCGCCTGGCCCAGGAGGCCGATGACGAGTCGGGAGACTCGGCGCGGCTCAAGGATCTGCTGCGCGCGCGCGAGGATCGCCAGGCCCTCAACGAGCGCCTGCTCGAGCCTGGCCAGTCCTGGTTCCTCTGGGCCGGGGCGCTCGCGTCGCTGCTGCCTCCGCTGGACGTGGCGGACTTCGGCTGCGGCACCGGCACCCTGTCGGTGGCCATCGCCCGCTGGGCCCGCCGCGTCTGGGCCATCGATCAGAACCCCGAGGCGCTCGCGCAGGCCCGGGAGCGCGCCGCGCGCGAGGGCCGCACCAACATCCAGTTCCTGCGCGAGGACCTGCACCGGCTGTCGCTGCCGAGCGGCGAGAGGGATCTCGTCGTCATCTCGCAGAGCCTGCACCACGTGGAGTCCCCGGCGGCGGTGCTGACGGAGGCCGCGCGGCTGCTCAAGCCGGGCGGCAAGGTGGTGGTGCTCGAGCTGATGCCGCACGAGGAGCGCTGGGTGCTCGAGCGGCTGGGCCACAAGCACCTGGGCTTCGCGCCCGAGTTCCTCGAGGCCGCGCTCAAAGAGGCCGGCTTCCAGTCCATCACCCGCGAGGCCCACGCTCGCGACGGTGCCAGTCCCTTCCGTGTCTTCCTCCTCACCGGAGTCAAACCCGCATGAGCCACCTGCCTGCCCCCCTGCCGCCGCCCTCCGGTGAAAACGGCCGCCGTGTCGAGGCCCTCCGCTCCTCCATGCGCGAGCGCATCCTCGTGCTCGACGGCGCCATGGGCACCCTCATCCAGGCGCGCGACCTCAAGGCCGCGGACTTCGGCGGCGCCGAGTACGAGGGCTGCAACGAGCACCTGGTGCTCACCCGCCCGGACGTCATCGAGAAGATCCACGCGGACTACTTCGCCGCGGGCGCGGACGTGACGGAGACGGACAGCTTCGGCGGCACGCCGCTGGTGCTCAACGAGTTCGGCCTGGGCCACAAGGCGCTGGAGATCAACGCGGCGGCCTCGCGCGTGGCGCGCAAGGCGGCGGAGGACGCCGAGGCCCGGGACGGGCGGATGCGCTGGGTGGCGGGCTCCATCGGCCCCACCACCAAGGCCATCTCGGTGACGGGCGGCATCACCTTCGAGGAGCTGGTCGACAACTTCGCGGTGCAGGCCGAGGGGCTCACCATCGGCGGCTCGGACTACCTGCTGGTGGAGACGTGCCAGGACACGCGCAACATCAAGGCGGCGCTGCTGGGCATCCAGCAGGCGTTCCGCAAGCTGGGCTGGGCCATCCCCGTGGCGGTGTCCGGCACCATCGAGCCCATGGGCACCATGCTGGCCGGCCAGTCCGTGGAGAGCCTCGCCGCGTCCCTGGAGCACGTGGAGTTGCTCTACCTGGGGCTCAACTGCGCCACCGGCCCCGAGTTCATGACGGACCACATCCGCTCGCTGGCCAGCATGAGCTCCTTCGCGGTGTCCTGCGTGCCCAACGCGGGCCTGCCGGACGAGAACGGGCACTACCTGGAGTCGCCGGAGATGCTGGCCCGCTCGCTGCGGCGCTTCTGTGAGCACGGCTGGCTCAACGTGGTGGGCGGCTGTTGTGGCACGCAGATGGGCCACATCCGCGCCATCGCCGACGCGGTGAAGGGCGTCAGGCCGCGCAGCGCCACCGCGCGCCCGCGCTCCACGCTGTCCGGCGTGGACTACCTGGAGGTGAAGGAGGACGAGCGTCCCGTCATCGTCGGCGAGCGCACCAACGTCATCGGCAGCAAGAAGTTCAAGGAGCTCATCGTCGCCGGGAAGTTCGACGACGCCTCCGAGGTGGCTCGCGCCCAGGTGAAGCGCGGCGCCCAGGTCATCGACGTGTGTCTGGCCAACCCGGACCGCGACGAGCTGGAGGACATGCGCCAGTTCCTGGAGGTGGTCGTCAAGAAGGTGCGCGTGCCGCTGATGATCGACTCGACGGACGAGAAGGTCATCGCCATGGCGCTCACCTACAGCCAGGGCAAGGCCATCATCAACTCCGTCAACCTGGAGGACGGCGAGGAGCGCTTCGAGAAGGTGGTGCCGCTGGCCCGCCAGTTCGGCGCCGCGCTGGTGGTGGGCTGCATCGACGAGAAGGGCATGGCCGTCACCCGCCAGCGCAAGCTGGAGGTGGCCGAGCGCTCCTTCGAGCTGCTCACCAGGAAGTACGGGATGAAGGCGGAGGACCTGTACTTCGATCCGCTGGTGTTCCCGTGCGCCTCGGGCGACGCGCAGTACACCGGCAGCGGCGTGGAGACCATCGAGGGCGTGCGCCTCATCAAGCAGCGCTTCCCGCAGTGCAAGACGGTGCTGGGCATCTCCAACGTGTCCTTCGGCCTGCCCACCGCGGGCCGCGAGGTGCTCAACTCCGTGTTCCTGTACCACTGCGTCCAGGCGGGCCTGGACATGGCGCTGGTGAACTCGGAGAAGCTGGAGCGCTACCCGTCGCTGCCGCTGGAGGAGCGCAAGCTGTCCGAGGATCTGCTCTACAACCGGGGCGCGGATCCGGTGACGCCCTTCGCGGCGCACTTCCGCGAGCGCAAGGCGCAGAAGGCGGCCACCTCTTCGCTGCCGCTGGAGGAGCGGCTGCAGCGCTACATCATCGAGGGCACGCGTGACGGCCTCTTCGCGGACCTGGACCTGGCGCTGGAGAAGTACACGCCGCTGGAGATCATCAACGGCCCGCTGATGAAGGGCATGGACGAGGTGGGCCGCCTCTTCGGCGCCAACGAGCTCATCGTCGCGGAGGTGCTCCAGAGCGCCGAGTCCATGAAGGCGGCCGTCACCCACCTGGAGCCGAGGATGAGCAAGGCCCAGGCGGCCTCGCGCGGCAAGGTGGTGCTCGCCACGGTGAAGGGAGACGTGCACGACATCGGCAAGAACCTGGTGGAGATCATCCTCGCCAACAACGGCTTCCAGGTGGTGAACCTGGGCATCAAGGTGCCGCCCGAGCAGCTGGTGCAGGCCGTCAAGGAGCACCGGCCGGACATCCTCGGGCTGTCCGGCCTGCTGGTGAAGAGTGCCCACCAGATGGTGGCCACCGCGGAGGACTTGAAGCGCGCCGGCGTGGACCTGCCCATCCTGGTGGGCGGCGCCGCCCTCAGCCGCAACTTCGTGGACCGGCAGATCGCCCCCGCGTACCAGGGCACCGTGGCCTACGCGCAGGACGCCATGAGCGGCCTGGAGCTGGCCAAGCAGATCGTCGATCCGTCCGGCCACGAGAAGCTCAAGGAGGACCTGTCCGCCCGCCGCCTGAAGCTCGCGCAGGAGGTGAAGGAGCGTCCCAAGTCCGCGGCTCCCGTGGCGCCGTCCACGCGCAGCAAGGAAGTCCAGGTGCTGGCGCAGGTGCCGCCCGCGCCGGACTACGAGCGGCACGTGCTGACGAACACGCCGCTGGACCACATCTGGAAGTTCATCAACCCCGTCATGCTGTACGGGCGCCACCTGGGCCTGCGCACGGCGTCTCGCCAGCTGGGTACGCCCGCCGAGGCGGAGCTGGCGAAGACGGAGGAGGGCCGCAAGGCGCTGGAGCTGAAGGAGGCGGTGGAGGGCATCAAGGCCTTCCTGCGCGGCGGAGCCATGCAGGCGCGCTCCGTCTTCCAGTTCTTCAAGGCGGGCAGCGACGGCAACAAGGTGCTGCTCTTCGACGGGCTCACCGGCCAGCAGGCCGCCGTCTTCGAGTTCCCGCGCCAGGAGAAGGAGGACGGCCTGTGCCTGGCGGACTACGTGCTGCCACTGGAGGGCGGGGTGCCTCGGGACAGCCTGGCCATGTTCGTCACCACGGCGGGCAAGGGCATCCGCGAGCTGTCCGAGGAGTTCAAGGCCAAGGGCGAGTTCCTCAAGATGCACGCGGTGCAGGCGCTGGCGCTGGAGACGGCCGAGGCCTACGCGGAGCTGCTCCACACGCAGCTGCGCAGCATGTGGGGCTTCCCGGACAAGCCGGACATCACCATGCTGGAGCGCTTCCGCGCGGAGTACCAGGGCAAGCGCTACTCGTTCGGCTACCCCGCGTGCCCGCGGCTGGAGGACCAGGCGGGGCTGTTCGCCGCACTGCGTCCAGAGGAGATCGGCGTGCAGCTGACAGATGGCTGCATGATGGAGCCCGAGGCCTCGGTGTCCGCCGTCGTCTTCCATCATCCTCAGGCGCACTACTTCTCGGTGACGTAGAGTACGGGGCCCTATGAGCGCGCCGATCATCCGCCGTGCCGTTCAGCTCCTGCCCGCCTGTGCCTCCACCGGAATCGGGAGCATGCCCCACACCCAGGTGGAGCTGGGGCTCCAGGCCGCGCTGGCGCTGGACATTCCCTTCCTGCCCCAGCTGCCGCTGCGCCACCCCTCCGAGTTCATGATTCCCTCGGCCATCGAGGGCCTGCCGGGCCTCAGCTACGACGAGGAGGGCATGTGCACGGTGGACCTCGGCCAGTGGGAGGCCGGGCGAAAGGCCTTCGAGGCGAAGCTCGACGAGGCGCTCTCCTCCGGCCAGCTCGAGGCCTTCGAGCCCTCGCCCGAGGGCTGCCGCGCGTGGCGGCCCTTCCTCTGGGAGGTGGAGAACCGGAAGCTGGCGCTGTCCAAGGCGCAGATCGCCGGCCCCTTCACGGTGCTCTCGGTGGCGCGCACCAGCCAGGGCACGCCCACCATGGACGTGCCGGGGCTGGACAAGGCCCTGTACCGGCTGGTGATGGCGCGCTCGCTGGCGATGGTGAAGGCGCTGCGGCGCACGGGCACCACGCCCCTGTTCTTCCTGGATGAGCCGGGGCTGTTCGCCTTCCAGCGCTCCCAGCCGCGCCACCTGCTGGCGCTGCAGGAGGTGAAGCTGCTGGTGCTGGCGCTGCAGCGCGAGGGCGCCCTGGTGGGCATCCACTGCTGCGGCAACACGGACTGGGGCGCGCTGCTGGACGTTCAGCCGGATGTGCTGTCGCTGGACGTGCGCCTGTCCCTGGACGCGATGCTCGAGGAGACGGACGCGCTGGCGCGCTTCCTGGCCTCGGGCGCCACGCTGAGCCTGGGCATCGTCCCCACGGATCTCACCTCCACGTACGACGTGGGGGAGCTGACCGACTCGGTGGAGGCCTCGCTCAAGGCGGCGCTGCCCAGGGGGCGCACCTTCACGCAGGTGCTGGCGCACGTGCTGCTCACGCCCGCCTGCGGGCTGGCCATGCGCACGGTGCAGGACGCGGAGCGGGTGCTCGGGGAGTTGCGGACCGCGCAGCGGCGTCTGCACGAGACGCTCGACACCGAGCGCGGTCCGGAGTTCTACGTCATCTGAGACTGGCTACTGCCGGCCGAGCAGAAGCTCGCGCTCGGCCTGGTGCCAGTCGTGCTCGGGGTTACCGGGCTGGCCACCGCGCGCGAGGAAGATCTCATAGGCGCGGCGGGCGATCTGCTCATGGGTCGGGCCAGTGCGCGTCTGGTTGGGGGCCGGCGTGCTCGGAGCCTTCCCAGTCTCCTTCTCGGTGGGGGTCGAGGTCTTGGCGCTGGTGCGGGCCATGCGTGCTCCTGAATGGTTCCTGCGTGAGAGGGGAGAACAGCCGGCGAACCATCGGCTGAACCTCCGGCTCGATGGAATCGCACGTCGGTCCAGAGGTCCTGATGTGAACAGGACAGATCAGGCGATGTTCACGGCGCCACATTCGCCAGTTCGGGTGGCAGCCAGTCGTGCTCGAGCCGTGTGGCTGCTCCCTCAGGAGTCGAGCACGCCGGAGTCGAGCACGCCGGAGCCGAGCACTACGTCGAGCGCGCGCTGCATGGCGGTGCTCATGCCCAGCTCCTCGGCCTGAGCGGGCGTGCACCAGCGCAGCTCATGGAAGCCCGGAGCACGGGTGGGGCGCTGCCGGCCGGCCACGCGCAGCAGCCTCAGGGTGAGGGTGCGGTGGGTGAGCTGGCGCTGCACCGTCCCGAGCGCGGCCCTCGCGGTGACGGACACGCCGAGTGCGTCCGAGAGCCGCGTGGCGGCGGTGGCGTCGGGAGCCTCGGGCTCCACCTCCGCGGCGGGCAGCTCCCACAGCCCGCCGAACAGCCCCTTCTCCGCGCGCCGGGCGAAGAGGAGCGTGTCCTGGTGAGTCCACACCGCCAGTGCCAGCGTCAGGCGCTTGGGGGCAGCCCGCACCTTGGCGGGAGGCAGCTCCGCCACCCGGCCATGCTGGAAGGCCAGACACGCGCCGCGCACGGGGCACAGCAGACACAGCGGGCTCTCCGGTCGGCAGACCGTGGCGCCGTGCTCCATGAGGGCCTGGTTGAGGTCCCCCGGCCGCTCTCCCTTCACCAGCGCGTCGGCCAGCTCCCACAGGCGGGCCTCGCGGGCCCGGTCCCCCGGAGCGCCCTCCACCTCGAAGAGGCGGGAGAGGACGCGGGCCACGTTGCCATCCACCAGCGGGGCCTCTTCTCCGAAGGCGATGGAGGCCACGGCCCCCGCGGTGTAGCGCCCGAAGCCGGGCAGGGTGAGCAGGGCGTGCGCGGAGGAGGGGAGCCGTCCACCGAAGCGAGCCACCACCTCCTGGGCGGCGCGGTGCAGGTTGCGCGCGCGAGAGTAGTACCCGAGCCCCTTCCACGCGGCGAGCACGTCATCCAGCGGAGCCCGGGCCAGCGCCTCCACGGTGGGAAAGCGCGCGAGGAACCGCTCCCAGTAGGGGATGACGGTGCTCACCTGGGTCTGCTGGAGCATCACCTCGCTCAGCCAGATGGCGTACGGGTCCTTCGTGCGGCGCCAGGGCAGATCCCTTCGCTCGCGGTCGTACCAGGCCAGCAGGGGCTCACGGATGGAAGTCAGTCGCCTGGCGTCGGGCGCGGGCTCCGGCGCCGGCACGGCGGATGCGCGCTTCCTCATGACTCCTGCCGCTTGACCATCTTGCCGATCATTCGCCGCGCCACGCGATCGAACAGGCCCGGCGCGAGGCGGTTGGCGAGCACCATCACCCGCCCTGGCAGGGTGAGGATGGTGTCCCGGCGCTGTCGGCGGCTGGCCTTCACCATGGCCGCGGCCACCTCGTCCGCGCTCATCTGCTTCAAGGGCGGTGCGCTCTGCCTCCAGCCCTCCGCGTTGAGCCGGTGCTCGCGGAACTCCGTCTCCGTGAAGCCCGGGGACACGAGGAGCACGGAGATGTTCTCGGCCGCCAGTTCCGCGCGCAGGGACTCGGTGAGCGCGTTCACCGCCGCCTTGGCCGCGCCGTAGCCCCCGAGCAGCGGCAGCCCCCGGTGCCCCAGCACGGAGCTGACGTTGACGATCTGCGCTCCCGGGCGCCTGCGCAGCAGCGGCAGGGCGGCGCGCGTGACGCGCACCAGGGCGAAGAAGTTCACCTCGAACACCTGGCGGAGCTGCTCCTCGGCCAGCGCCTCCACCGGGCCGAACAGCCCGATGCCCGCGTTGTTGATGAGGATGTCCAGGCCCCCGTGCGACGCCTGCGTCTCGCGCATCAGCCGCTCCACGTCCTCCGGGCGGGTGATGTCACAGCGCACCGCGAGCGCTCGGGCGCCCAGGCCCTCCACCTCGCGCACCACCTCTCGCAACAACTCCTCGCGACGCGCGGCGAGGACCAGGTGGGCTCCCTGGGCGGCATAGGCACGCGCGGCGGCCCGGCCAATCCCGCTCGACGCTCCGGTGATGAGGACGACGCGTCCGACGAAGGCTCCAGAAGGCATGGTGAGGTGTACCTTACCTGCCTGGTAGGCCCTGGCGCATCTCCTTCCTCATGTCGGATTCGTCGGCGCGGTGGCGGCGGTCTCCGCCTGCTCGCTCTCGGGCAGCGCGAGCAGCCGCACCCGGAAGCACGTGCCGCGGCCCACGGTGCTCTCCGCGGAGATCTCCCCGCCCATGTTGTGGATGATGCCGTGGCTGATGGACAGCCCCAGCCCCGTTCCGGCTCCCACCGGCCGGGTGGAGAAGAAGGGCTCGAACACGTGCTTCAGCATCTCCTCGGACATGCCGGCGCCGGTGTCCCGGATCTCCACCACCACCTTCCCCTGCTCCGTGAACAGGCGCACCCGCACCTCGTTCCGCTCCGGCGCTCCCTCCGGAATGGCCTGGACCGCGTTGATGAGCAGGTTGAGGAACACCTGCTCCAGGCGAGCCTCGCTCCCGCTCACCTCGGGCACTTCCTCCAGATGCCGCACCAGGCGCGCCCGGTAGCTCAGCTCCCGCTGGGTGATGCCCAGCGACGCCTCGAGCGCTCGCCGCACGTTGGCCCGTCCTCGGGCCTCGGTGTTGCCGCGCGCGAAGGTCCTCAGGTTGCCGGTGAGGCGCTGGATGCGCGAGGCACCCTCCTGCGCCTCGGAGAGCGCCTCCACGCAGTCCTCCATCGTCTCCTTCAGCCGCGCCAGCTCCGCCGCGCCGAGCGGCCCCTTCAGGCCCTGCCGGAGCAAGGCCACTCCCTCCGCGATGAAGTTGAGGTTGGAGGAGATGTAGCTCAGCGGGTTGTTCACCTCGTGCGCCACCCCGGACGCCAGCGTGCCCATGGCCGCCAGCCGGTCCGCCTGGAGCAGCCGCTGCTCCATGAGCTTGTGCTGGGTGATGTCGCGAATGAGGAACACCACCGTCCGCCGGTTCGGCACCCGGACCGCGTCCGCGCTGAACCAGCGCAGCCCCATGGCCACCTGCAGGTTGTATTCGAAGCGATCGGGCTTCCCCGTCTCCAGGACGCCCCGCAGCCGCTCCATGAAGGGCTCGGCGGCCTGGGGACCGAACACCTCGGCCAGGGTGCGCCCCAGCGTCAGCTCCCGAGGCGCCGCCAGCAGCTCCTCGGAGCGCGTCCAGATCTCCAGGTACCTGCCGTCCGCATCCAGCTCGAAGACGATGCCGTCCGTGAGCGCGACGGCGAAGCCCAGGCGCGCCTCGGCGGCCTCCAGCAGGGTGTCCAGGGATTCGGCGATGTGCGAGGGCCTCCACCCCCAATCATGGGCCAGCCACGTGGGGCTCGGGCAGCTGGGTCGGCTTCTACCCTAGGGTGGGGAAGGAGGCGGAGGAGGAGGCGGCTCCTTCCTGCTCACGTCTCCCACGTCGACCGTCTGGCCTTCACCGACGGTGAAGGGAATCCGCTTGCCCTCGAGCTCGATGCTCAAGTGCTCGGGTCTGGGAACCGTGAGCCCCAGCTCCTTGCTGGCGTGGCCCGGGGCGTCGACCTGGAGCCGGTAGGTGCCCGGTTCGAGCTCCGTGGTGCGGAAGGCTCCCTGGTCGTCGGTGGTGAGGGTCGTCCCGTCCTGGAATGGGAGTTCTTGTCCAGGACGTGGCCGATGAGCGGATGGCCGGGCTGCAGCTGGAACCGGGCCAGTGGTGGGGCGCCAGACTCGGGCTCGATGATCTCCAGGATCGCGCACCGGCCTGGACACACCGCCAGTGTACCGCTCCCTGGGCGTGGAGTGCCCGGGCCGGGGCTCCTCCTGGGAAGGTCGGAGGGGCTACTTCTTGCTGGAGCGGCTCCGGCCGCCGCTGCTGCGCTTGCCACCCTTGCGGCTCGCGGACTTGCCGGAGTTGGCGATCTTCGCGGCGCGGGCCTTGGGCATCCCCTTGCGCTTGAGCGCCTTGTACTGGCGCGGGTTCTTGGTCGCGGCGCCGCCCTTGCGGCTGCTGCTGCTCTTGCTGCGGCTGCTGCTCTTGCTGCTGCTGCTGCTGCTGCTCTTGCTCCGGCTCGATGCCATGGGCTCTCCTCTCAGGGAGTGCTGCCCGAAAGCGGGCAACATCCTCAACCAAGCTAGGGAGCGCCTCTGTGGGTGGAAAGTCCCTGCACTTCGCTCCAGGTATGCAATCGGACACCTGTCCAGACGTAGCTCCCGGTCGTCGTCCGGGAGGAAGGTGTCATGCAGCGATCATTGAGCTGGTGGGGAGTCCTCGCGTTGGCCTGCGCGGGGTGCGCGCATGTCGAGGCGCGGGAGCGGTTCGAGCAGTCCTTCGAGCAGACCGTGGAGGGGCCCATCTCGCGCGTCGAGGTGGATACCTCCTCGGGGGATGTGCGCATCCGGGGTGTCCCGGGGGCGAGGCTCACGGTGACGGGGCAGATCTCCGCTCGCGCGGGCAGCACGGAGAAGGCGCGCGCCATCGCCGAGCAGATCGTGCGGGCACCGCCCGTGGAGCGCTCGGGGGATGTGCTGTACGTGGGCCGGCATCTGGAGGTGGACTCGGGCCTGCTCCAGTGGGTGTCCATCGACTATGAGGTGGTCGTGCCCCCCGAGGTGGCGGCGTCCATCGACAGCGCCTCGGGGGATGTCGAGGTTCAGGGGGTGCAGGGCGCCGTGAAGGTCGACAGCTCCTCGGGGGACGTGAGGCTGACCCAGGTGGGCTCGGCTCGCATCAACAGCTCCTCGGGGGACGTGGTGCTCGAGGAAGTCGCGGGAGACCTCGAGGTCGACAGCTCCAGTGGCGACGTGACGGTCCGGGCAACGCCGCGCCGCCAGGCTCGGTGGGACCTCGACGCGAGCTCGGGGGACATCTCCCTGGCCGTGGAGGCCGACGCTGCCTTCCACCTGGATGCGTCGACGTCGTCGGGCGGTGTGAAGAGCGAGCTCCCCATCCGGATCCAGGGGACGTTCGAGGACGACGAGCTGCACGGCCAGGTGGGCGAGGGCGCCAGCGAGGCGACCGTGAAGGCCAGCACGTCGAGCGGCGACATCACCCTCCGCCAGCAAGGGCCGGCGAGGCCTGGCGCTGCCCGCTAGAGCCGCTGGAGCGCGGCCTCCAGCTCCGGAGTCTCCGGGAGCTTCACCCGGAAGTCCCGCTCGAGCGTCTCGCGGAGCTCCGCGGCGCTGGTGAGGTGGCGCTGCTCGGTGGCGCCGCTGAGGTGGTGGATGGAGAGCTGGGTGTTGCGCAGGGCGTAGCGCCGATCCGGCTCTACCCGCGCGGCGATGAGGCCCGTTCGGAAGTGCGAGCGGGGGTGGGTGGAGAGGTAGTAGTTGGTGACCTCGTAGTCCGGCTGGAACTGCTCCTGCAGATCGAAGCGGTAGAGCGTCTTCCACTCGCCGCGCACCTGGGCCTGCAGCCGGTAGTCGCCGGCAGCCTCGACGAAGCGGAAGGGCTCATGCGGGGTGGCCTGCTCCACGCCGGGCTCCAGGCGCAGCACGCCGGTCAGCGTCATCCCTCCGAAGCCGACGTCGACGATGGAGGGCTGACCGTCGAGGTTCACGCGCAGGAGCATGTGCCCGCGCGCCGTCACCGCGTCCTCGGGCTGGTTCCAGAGGACGCGGGCGGCCAGGCCATGGACGTCGAACCCGATGGCCTCGAGCGCGTGCTTGAACAGCAGGTTGTGCTCGAAGCAGTAGCCCCCGCGCCGCTCGAGGATGAGCTTGCGCTCCAGCGAGGCCGGATCCAGCGGCACGGGCAGGCCCAGCAGCGGGTTCAGGTTCTCGAAGGGGATGGCGCGCGCGTGGAGGAGGACGAGCGCCTTGAGGACCTCCAGCGTGGGCCGCACCCCCAGGGTGAAGCCGATGCGGCGCAGGTAGGCGTTCAGATCGATGGTGGCAGTCATGGCAGCGATGGCGTGGACCTCACCGGCCCTTCTTGGCCGTCCGCGACTTGCCCTTCGCGGCAACTGGCGCGGACGGGTGCCTGGCCATCCAGTCGGCGATCTCCTTCGCGATCTCGGTCTCCTTGACGCCGTGGAACGCGTCCCACGCCTTCTGGGCGTTCGCCAGCACCTCGGGATCCTTGCGCCCCATCGCGTCCATGGCCCGGGCCAGCCCGAAGTAGGCGTCGCCCTGGGTCCGCGGATCGTGGGTAATCTTCAGGACGCGCTCGAGCAGCGGGAGCGCCTTCGCGGACTCGTCCAGCTCCAGGTAGGACAGCCCCAGGCCCAGGGCCGAGTAGCTCACCGTCTCGTCGTCCTTGCCGACCGTCTTCTCCTTGATGTCCAGCGCCTTCTGGTAGGGCTCCAGCGCCTCGCGGTACCGCTTGCTGGCCAGGTACACCTGGCCCACCACGTCATAGGCGTCCCCCGTCTCGGGGTGCTCCGGGCCGCGGGCGGCGATGTGGATCTCCAGCGAGCGCTTCGCGTCGGCCTCCGCCTTCTCGAAGTCCTCCAGGCGGAGCCGCGACTGCGCGCGCCCGTAGTAGAGGTAGCCGACGATGGGGTGGGTGGGGCCGCTCAGCCGCTCGCGGATCTCGATCGCCTGGGTGTAGACGCGCACCGAGTCCTCGAACTGGCCCTCCTGGCGGTAGGCGTTGCCCATGTTGCCCAGGATGTTGGCGCGCCGGACGTGGTCCGGGCCCAGGGAGCGCTCCACCAATTGGAGCGCCCGCTGCAGCGAGGCGAGCGACTCGGTGTTCTTGCCCAGCCGCGTGTACGTCACCCCCAGGTAGTTGAACAGCTCGCCCTCCAGCTCCTCGTTGCCGCCCATGCGCGCCAGCGAGGCCTTGGCGAACTCGCTCCACCGCAGCGCCTCCTCCAGCCGCTCGGGGTTGAAGCCGATGGCGAACAGGAGCGTGGAGGCCGAGCGCGTCATCACCGGATCGTTGTGCGAGGCCAGCGCCGTGCGCAGCGCCTGCGTCAGGTTGCGCTCGGCGTCCTCGGGCGCTCCGGCACGAGCCTCCGCCGCGCCCTTGAAGAACAGCGCCTCGGCCTCCAGGGGACGGTAGCCCAGCGCGCTGGCCGCCTGCACCGCGGGCTCGGCGACGTCCCGGGCCTGCTTGTACCGGCCCGCATCCGTCAGCGCCTTGGCCTGCGCCAGCTGGCTGGAGATCCGCTCGATCTCCTGGCGGGCCTGGGGTGAGTCGGGAGGGGGCTCCACCTGGCTCAGCGTCGTCACGTCCGCGCAGCCCTGCAGGGACGGGAGCAGCGAGACGGTGTCCGCCGCCTTCGGCAGCAGCTCGGGGTCCGCGGAGGCCAGCAGCCCGGTGACGGCCTTCACGTCCTTCAGGCGCCGCTCCAGGCACACCACGCGCAGGGACAGGAGCGCCTCGGTCTGCTCGCCGCGGATGCGCGTGGCGCGGCAGGCCTCGGTGCTGGCCTCCACCCAGTCGCGCGTGTAGCCATCCAGCAGCCCCGTGACGCGGGTGGCCACGTCCGCCGCCTGCGGATTGCCCGTGGCCACCAGTCCGTCCGTCACCTGCTTGCGGACCGCCGCATCCCAGATGCCCGCCAGCTTCTGCTCCGCGCCGCTGCACACCAGGGCCTGCCGGGCCGCGGCCCCGTGCGCGTACCACGCATAGCCGCCGACGCTCGCCAGCAGCACCATGGCCGCGGCGCCCGCCGCCAGCCGCACCTGACGCGGCCGGTACTCGAGCTGCGTCAGCAGCGCCTCCATGGAGGGGAAGCGATCCTTTGGATCCGGAGCGAGCCCGCGGAGGATGGCGCGGCGCACGAAGGCGGGGACGCGCGGCTCGCGCGGCGGCTCGAAGGCGCCCGTGGTCGGGTCCACCGGGCGCAGGTCCCCGGTGCGCTGGCTGGGCCGCGAGGTGCCCTTGTGGGACGAGGCCGGGCTGTAGTCCGCGTCCTTCGCCGAGCGCTGACGCTCGAACGGCCACACGCCGAACAGGGCCCAGTAGAGCGCCACGCAGAAGCTGAACTGGTCGGCCCGCGCGTCCGGCGCCTCGCCGCGCCGCTGCTCGGGGGACATGTACATGAGCGTGCCCACCGCATGGCCGTCCTGGGTGAGCTGCGCCAGCTCCGGGCTCTCGTCCACGGGCGCGCCCGCCGGGAGCGCGGGGCGAGGCGGCTCGGCGCCTTCCTCCGCCAGTCGGGCCAGACCGAAGTCGGTGACGCGGATGCGCCCGTCCTTGCCAATCAGCACGTTGTCCGGCTTGAAGTCGCGGTGCACCAGGCCCGCGGCGTGGGCGCCGGCCAGGCCGCGGCCCGCCGCCACGAAGGTGTCCAGCACCTCGTGCCAGGCGTGCGGCTTCTCCTTGATCCACTTCTTGAGCGTGGTGCCGTCCACGAACTCCATGGCGACGAAGACGCCCTCGCCTAGCGTGCCCACGTCGTAGACGGAGATGACGTGGGGGTGCGTCACTCGCGCCATGGCCTGGGCCTCGCGCAGCAGGCGGGCCTGTCCCACGGTGCGGCCCTCGGCGTGCTGCTTGTCCATGCGCAGCAGCTTGATGGCGACGCGGCGGCCGAGATCCGGATCCCACGCCGCGTACACCGTCCCCATGCCACCCTGACCCACCTTCTCCAGGATGAGGTAGCGGCCCACCTGCTCGCCGCGCTCCGGGGGGCGGCCCTCCTTGATCCACTGCGGCGTGACGGGCTCACGCGAGGGCGCCACGGCGCTGTCCCCGGTGCCGAAGGCCGCTCCGGTGGCGTAGCTCACCTCCTGCTGATCCGGGGGCACCTCGGTGACGGCCTCTCCCTCGGACGAGAGCCGCTCCGCGCACGGCCCGCACGTGGCCAGGTGGCGCTCCACCTGGGCGGCCCGCTCCGGAGAGAGCTGGCCCCGAAGGAAGCGGGTGAATTCGGCTGCGTCGAGGTGCTCCATGAGCGGATCTTCCCTGCGGTTGAGAAAAGGGTCGGCTCTCCATTATCGCGAGTCGCCGCCAGAAGACGCACAGGGGCTGGTACCCCGAGTAAATCCAATAGGTTGGGTGTCTAAAGCGCGGGAACGCAACTTTTCCCTGGGGGATCCGGAAAACCAGGATGACGTTGTACTTTTCGAGAAAGATCGAGGCTCACGCCATGCGCAGCCTGAAGCTCAACACCCCCAAGCTCTCCCGGCAGCCCCGCGTTTCCGAGCGGCCTGCGGCGACCACCCCCGCTCGTAACGGGGGGATCGTCCCCACGGCGCCCCGCCGTCCCGGGCTGGGGGATGGCTTCGAGAAGCCGGGCAGGGGGACTGTTGGCGGTCAGGGGGGCTCGGTGTTCGAGCCTGGCAAGAAGCCGCGGCTGCCCATCGATACCAAGCGGCCCACCGGCCCCACCACCCGGCCCACCCTGTCCGACGACGTCATCGACAAGCTGAAGAAGGCCGGTGAGGACATCGCGGTCCGCCTGGGCGGCGAGGCGAAGACGAAGGACGTCCGCCAGGAGGCGTGGACCGCCGTCCAGTCGCTCAACCTGGGGAGCAGGAAGCTGCAGCGTCAGGCCTTCAACCTCGTGATGAACAGCTACCGCTGCGCCATCTCGGGCAGCGGCGCCTCCGGCCCCCGCCACATGGGAACGGACTAGTTTCGCGGGCTCCTTGCCCGCCCCCCTTCTGGCCGGGCGGGCGAGATCGTAGGATGCGCCCCTCCGAATGCGGCGCACCACGCTCACCAATGACTTCTCCTGGTCGAAGAGTCGCCACGAGAAGTTCTCCGAATGCCTCCGGGCCTACTACCTCTACTACTACCGCTCCTGGGGCGGATGGGAGGCGGAGGCCCCCAAGGACGTGCGCGAGCTGTACGTCCTCAAGAAGCTGAACAACCGCTACAGCTGGGCGGGCAGCGTGGTGCACGAGTGCGTGCGGGACGTGCTGCTGGACTGGCAGGCGGGGCGCTCGGTGGAACTGGCCGACGTGGAGGCCCGGGCGCGGCGGCTGATGCAGGATGACTTCCGGCACTCGGTGAAGAAGGCCTACTGGACGCAGAAGCACCGCAAGCCGTTCACCGGGCTGGTGGAGCACGAGTACGGCGAGCCGGTGCCGGACGAGGCCTGGAAGCAGAACTGGGAGACGGTGCGCCAGGCGCTGGGGTGGTTCTTCTCCTCGCGGTGGCCGGCGCTGGCCCGCTCACTCAAGCCGGCGCAGTGGCTGGAGGTGGACGCGGGCTTCGACTTCTCCAGCTTCACCCTGGACGGGGTGAAGGTGTTCGCCATCCCGGACTTCGCCTACGTGGACGACACGGGCGCGCCGGTGGTGGTGGACTGGAAGACGGGCAAGGCGCGTGACGGGTATGACGAGCAGGTGCTGGGCTACGCGCTCTACGTGTCCCAGCGCTACAAGCTGCCGGTGGAGAAGGTGCGCGCCTCGCTGGTGTACCTGAACGAGGGGCTGGAGCAGGACGTCCAGGTGGACCTGGCGGCCATGGAGGCCTTCAAGGCGCGCTTTGCCCAGAGCGTGGCGAGCATGCGCGGCATGCTCACGGACGTGGCCACCAACACGCCGAAGGACGCCACCGCCTTCCCGATGACGGAGAACGTGGCCATGTGCGTGCGCTGTGCCTTCCGGCGGCCCTGCGGGCGCCTGGAGGCGGCGGCGCAGTTCCAGGCACAGCAGCAGCAGGCACAGGGCCCGGCGCCGACGCCGAAGGTGGCCTGAGCCCGGGTCATGAGATGACCTCCGGCTGGGAAGGCGCTCAAGGTTACCCTACATGCTACGGAGCCCGCGCCGGGCGCAGCGCCGCGAGCGTCCGAGCAATCCGCTCCACCTCGGCGGCCTCCAGCCGACTTGCCCCGAGCCAGTCCCGCGCCAGCTCCCGCACGGTGGCCTCCTCCAGATGAGCGGGCAGCCGCGCCACGAGAGTGGACATCCTCGCGGTGATGCGCGCCACCGCCGGCCGCAGCTCCGTCTCCAGGGAGTAGGTGGGGGCACTGGCCTCGACGGGCGTGCGCTGCTGCACGAGCTTGGCGACATCCATCTGCGCTTGGAAGAACGCGTCGAGCGCCTCATCGGACGGAGGTGTCTGTCCCGGGGGCGTCACCTTGCGCACCTCGTCCCGGAAGGCAGCCCGCACACGGGCCTCCTGAGCGGTGTCCTCCACGGGCTTGCCTGAGCGCTGCTTGGCCGCGGCGACCCAGGGCATGAGCGCCAGCCGCTCGGCCGTGGCCGCCAGGAGCGCCTGCACGGGCAGCGCGGTCGGTCCTCCCGCGCCAGGTCCCAGGTAGCGGGCGCGCAGCTGCCCCAGTCGGCCGCTCTCCTCCTGCGCCATCAGCCACGTGTCGAGCCGGGACGCCAGCTCGGGCTGATCCGCGCGGACATAGATGGCCACCACATCCCGCGTGAGCGGGCCCAGCAACTCGATGCCCGAGAGTCCCTCGGCCCAGCGCGGAGCCTCGAGGTTGTTGCTCAGCGCCGCATCCACCTTTCCGGAGGCCAGCGCCTCGCGCACCCCCGCGTTGTCGGGGATGGTCTGGACCTGGGCGTGCTGGAAGAGGGCTCGGGCCACACGCTCCAGGTGCCCACCCCGGTTCACGGCGACTCGGAGCTCGGGGCGGTCCAGCGCGCGCAGCTCGGACAGCGCCGTGCCCATGTCTTGCGGATAGCCCCGCGCCAGAGGCGGAGCCTGGCTCGGGCGCCTGAGCAGCAGCACGGCGCCATTGCGGAGCACCGGAACGGTGTAGCGCCCCACCACCGAGCGCTCCGGGCGCACGGTGATGCCGCTGTCCGCCAGCTCGAACTTCCCAGCACTCAAGTCCCCCGCCAGCTCGGGCCAGCGGAAGCGGACCCAGGAGGGCTCGAAGCCCGCATCGGCCGCGAACGCCTCCACCAGCGCCACGGAGAATCCGCTCGGGCGCTCCTGCCTCCAGTCGCTGAAGGGCGGGTAGTCACCGCTGGTTCCCACGCGGAGCGCGGGCCGCGAAGGCGCGGGGACGGGCCCCGAAGCGCACGCGGCCACCACGCCGAGCATCAAGGCCAACGTCAGCGCGGGGAAGCTCCGCTGCCACGGACGTCCAGGGTTCATACGCTCCTCGAGCCCCACGGTACGGCCGGAGGGCCAGCTCCAGCTTCTCCCGCAGGCTGAAGAATTTTCAAAGCCGCGCCCGCCGCTCGTGGGCCGGGGCCCCGGCTGGACTTCAATCGCCACCTCGTCTTAATTTCTGAAAATCCGGTTTTGAGCGTTGTTCCTTGTTTTTCGGAGATAACGGGCATGTTCGACGCAATTGTCATCGGGGCGCGCTGCGCGGGAGCGGCGACGGCGCTGCTGCTCGCACGCAAGGGCCACAAGGTGCTGGTGGTGGATCGCTCCACCTTCCCCAGCGACGTCATTTCCACGCACTTCCTCTGGCCTCACGGCACCTCGTACCTGAACCGCTGGGGGCTGCTGGACCGGGTGCTCGCCCAGACGCCGTCGCACACCGTCATCCACATGGTGAACGAGGGCATCCCGCTGAGCGGCAGCGTGCCGGTGGAGCTGGTGCGTCAGTACTTCCAGCAGCTGCACGGGGACGACTCGGGGGTGGTGCAGCGCTACGCCTCGGTGCGGCGGCGCGTGCTGGACAAGATCCTGGTGGACGCGGCCGTCGAGGCCGGCGCCGAGGTGCGTGAGGGCTTCGTCGTCGAGGAGCTGATCTCCGAAGGAGACCGGGTGGTGGGCATCCGGGGGAAGACGCGCCAGGGGGCTCGGGTGGAGGAGCGGGCGCGCGTCGTGGTGGGCGCGGACGGGCGCAACTCGTTCGTCGCTCGGACGCTGAAGCTGCCCAAGTACGACGAGCGCCTCAAGTGCACGTTCGCCTACTGGACGTACATCTCGGGCTTCAACCTCCAGGAGGCGCGCATCCACCGTCGAGGGCGGCTGGCCGCGGCGGTGGTGCCCACCAACTTCGGCCAGAACATGACGCTGGTGTGGGGGCCCAGCGAGTGGTCGGAGACGTTCCGCCGGGACGTGGAGGGCAACTTCCACCGGACCCTGGACTTCGTGAGCCCGGAGCTCGGGGAGATCGTCCGCACCCAGGGCAAGCGCGAGGAGCGCATCTACGGCACGGTGGACCAGGCCGCCTACCTGCGGCCCCTCTACGGCGCCGGCTGGGTGCTGGCGGGGGATGCGGGCTCCTTCAAGGATCAGTGCACGGCCACGGGGATGACGCACGCGTTCCGGGACGCGGAGCTGGTGTCCACGGCGCTGGACGCGGGGCTGTCCGGGCGACAGCCGCTGGAGGTGGCGCTGAAGAACTACGAGAGCCGCCGCCGCAGCCAGTCCGCCGCCGCCTACTACGACTACGTGTGCACGCTGGCGGAGATGCGCCCGCTGCGCCACGACGAGCTGCAGCTCTTCGTCGTCCTGCGCGGCAACCAGGAGGAGACCAACCGCTTCATCGCCACGTACGCGGACATCGCGCCGATGTCCGAGTTCTTCCAGGCCTCCAACCTGCTGCTGCTCAGTGACGCCGCGAAGGAGACCTCGCGCGACCACGCCATCTTCACCAACTTCGAGACCACGTCCCGGCAGTACCACCAGAACCTCTTCGCCGCCTGAGCCCTCCCGGAGAACCCACCATGAACCCGACGACGACACAGCCGCGCGAGGACGACGAGCTCATCGGCAGCATCCTCACCGCCGCGGAGAAGGCCTCCCAGAGCTTGAAGGGGCGCAGCCTCGAGGAGCTGCTCTCCACGCCCGAGAGCCGCGACACCCTGCGGCACTGCGCCACGGAGATGGGAGACGCCGCGCTGCAGGTCTCCGAGATGATGCGGAACTGGGCCAGCCACATCCCCTGGGAGTCCCTCATCGCGCTGCGCCCCGAGCCCCAGGCCCCGAGCGACGACGCCCCCGTGCGCGCCCTGTGGAGCTTCCTCAGCGAGCAGTTCCCGCACGTGCGCTCCTCGCTGGAGGAGATGTGGCAGCCGGCGCACCTGCGCCGCAAGGTGGACCCGGACGAGGAGTACGCGCTCGACAAGAACACCTATGACTTCTACCGGCCCGCGGGCAGGGACCTGCTCAAGCGCACGGAGGAGTACTACGGCTGGGTGGAGGCGCGCCGTCGGACGGAGACCTGGCACTACTCGCGGACGCTGGAGGTGACGCCCGGCAGCAACGCCATCATCACCAACGACACGGGGCGCCGGACGCAGGGCATCAACTTCTCCTCCCAGGACTACCTGTCCTTCAACATCCACCCGGCCGTGCGCGAGGCGGCGATCCGCGCCCTGCACGACATCGGTCCGCACAGCGCGGGCTCGCCGATGGTGGTGGGCAACACGAAGATCTCCGAGGAGCTGGAGCGGGCGCTCGGCGAGCTGGTGGGGCTGGAGCACGTCACCCTCTTCCCCACGGGCTGGGGCGCCGGCTTCGGCTCGGTGGTGGGACTGGTACGACAGGAGGACCACGTCGTCATCGACCGGCTGGCCCACGCCTGTCTCCAGCAGGGCGCGCGCGCGGCGACGAAGAACGTCATCCGCTACGAGCACCTGAACCTGGAGGCGGTGCGCCAGCACCTCAAGGACATCCGTAGCCACGACACTCGCAACGGCATCCTGGTGGTGACCGACGGCCTGTTCTCGGTGGACGCGGACTGGCCGGACCTGGAGCTGCTGCAGAACATCTGCCACGAGTACGAGGCCACGCTGCTGGTGGACGTGGCGCACGACCTCGGCGCCATGGGCCCCCGGGGCTCGGGGGTGATCGGGCTCCAGAACCTGCTCGGGAAGATCGATCTGGTGATGGGGGCCTTCTCGAAGAGCTTCGCCTCGAACGGTGGGTTCCTGGCCTCACGCTCGCCGGCGGTGAAGCAGTACGTGAAGATGTTCGGCGGCTCGCACATGTTCTCCAACGCCCTGTCTCCGGTACAGACGGCGGTGATCCTCAAGTGCGTCCAGATCATCCGCTCGCCGGAGGGGGACACGCTGCGCGCGAGCCTCATGGAGGCCGTCCACGCCCTGCGGGATGAGCTCACGAAGCGGGGGCTGACGTGCATGGGCTCGCCGTCGCCCATCGTCCCGCTGCTGATCGGCAACGAGAAGCTGGCGCGCACCGTGAACCGGCTGCTCTTCGACCGGGGCGTGCTGGCCTTCATGGTGGAGTTCCCGGTGACGCCCATCGGCGCGTCGCGCTTCCGGCTGCAGGTGCAGGCGGCCCACAAGCCGGAGGAGGCCCGCGAGGCCGCGCGCATCATCGACAAGGCCATCGCCGACGCGCGCGCCCACCTGTCGAGCGCCTTCGGCACCGGTCTGGTCTGACCCGGGCCCCAGGGAGGAGCCGGCTCGCTGGCTCCTCCCGTGCTGTCCTCGATTCGGACAGAAGGTGGTGCACGTCCAGTCCAGCGGGGACTCAGGTCCAGGACGAGCGCCATCTCGGCACCTGAGATTTCAAGGGTTTGGTTTATTGCTGGGTTGTCTGGGAGTTGGCCCGTTCCGTGCTTTGCGGGGAGGCACTGATCGGCCCTCCGGGCCAGGAGAGAACCCCCATGAAACGCTTTCACCGAACGCTGCTGACCGCGCTGTGTCTGCTGGCCGCTGCTGGCTGCGGCGAGCCTGCTGCCGACGAGGCCCCCCTCGTGGAGGACGGGCTGTCGACGGATGTGGAGCAGGACTCGTCCGTCAGCGAGGGCTCGTACCTCTTCCAGAAGGAAGTCTTCGCGGGCAACGGGCGCACCTGCGTGACGTGCCACACGCTGCGTACGGGCACCCTGTCGCCGGCGGACATCGCGTCGCGCCGCTCGAGCGACCCCATCTTCAAGATGCTCGACAGCGATGACGGCCGCAGCACCAACTATACGAAGCTGAAGGCCCACGCGACCGTCAACGTCACCATCCCCCTGCCTCCGAACGTGCGCCTGGCCAACAGCACGGCGCGCAGCATCACCCTGCGGCGCGGCATCCCGAGCACGCTCGACACCCCCGCGCTGGATCCCGTGCTGATGTGGGACGGCCGCGAGCCGACGCTGCAGCACCAGGCGCTGAGCGCCGCCCTGGGGCATGCGGAGGCGCGCCGGGCGCCCACCGCGGACCAGCAGGACAAGATCGCCCTGTTCGAGAAGACGCTCTTCTCCTCCGCGGCGCTCCAGAGCTACTCGCGCGGTGGGCCGCCGCCGCCGCTGCCCGCGGGCACCACCGCCTCCGAGCAGCGCGGCCGGGCGTTCTTCGCGCCGACGGGCCTGTGCGGCAGCTGCCACGGCGGCCCGCTGCTCAACACGATGACGGAGTTCAACCCGCAGGGCCTGCCCGCCGGGTCGCGCTTCTCCTCCGCGGCCGTCTCCGAGGGCAACCTGGGCGGCAACCCCGTCTTCCAGTTCCTCGTGAAGCTGCCGGACGGGACGGAGGTGCCGGTGGCGTCGCCGGACCCCGGCCTCATGCTCGTCACGGGTGACCCCGCGCACGCCAACGTCTTCAAGATGGTCTCGCTGCGCAACCTGAAGAACACGGCGCCGTACTTCCACGACAACTCGGCGAAGACGCTGGACGCGGTGATGGTGCAGTACAAGCTCCTGTTCGACTTCATGGGCATCCCGCTGTCGACTCAGGACATCGCGGACATCACCGCCTACATGAAGCTGCTCTAGCAGGCGGGCTCGGGAGGGCCCGTTCCCGGGGCGCGAACCGCGCCGCGACCCCGGGTAGGATGGCAGCTGAATGGGCCTTCAACCTGGAAAGCGGTTTGGCCGCTACGAGCTGGTCTCCCGGCTCGGCTATGGCGGCATGGCGGAGACCTGGCTCGCCCGATTGCTGGGCGAGGCGGGTTTCTCCAAGCCGACGGTGCTCAAGAAGGTCCTGCCCGAGTACTCGGACGACTACGCCTTCACGAGCATGTTGATCAGCGAGGCGCGCATCGCCGCCACGGTGTCGCACGACAACATCGCCCAGGTGTTCGACTTCGGGCAGGTGGACGGCGAGTACTTCCTGGCCATGGAGTACGTGGATGGCCAGCCGCTGCACCACCTGGTCCACCAGGCGCTGCACTCGGGGTGGACGGCGCTGCCGGTGCCGGTGGCCGCGTTCATCGGGATGAAGGTCTGCCGGGGGCTGCACTACGCCCACACCCGGAAGGACGAGAGTGGCAAGCCGCTGGGCATCGTGCACCGGGACATCTCCCCGGAGAACGTGCTCATCAGCTACGAGGGACAGGTCAAGATCGTCGACTTCGGGCTGGCCAAGGCGCGGGAGCTGAGCGTGCAGGCCACGGAGCCGGGGGTGGTGAAGGGCAAGTACCTGTTCTTCTCCCCGGAGCAGGCGCGAGGCCAGGAGGTGGACGCGCGCACGGACGTGTGGGCCACGGGCATCACGCTCTACGAGATGTGCTGCGGCAAGCTCCCCGTCGAAGGGCCCGAGTTCGTCGTGTTGCCCAAGATGAGCCGCGGGGAGTTTCCTCGGCCGCGGGCGCTCAACCCGAGGGTGCCCAGGCAGCTGGAGGACATCCTCATGACGGCGCTCGCGGTGCGCCGGGAGGAGCGGTTCGAGTCGAGCCGGGCCTTCGGGGATGCGCTGGCGGGCTTCCTGTACTCGGCCGCGCCCCGGTTCTCCTCGGTGACGCTGTCGTACTTCATCCAGGATCTGTTCCGCGACGCGATGACGCGCCAGGGCCGGGACATCCAGGTGCCGCGCTCCTTCCAGGACGAGCTCGCCGCGTGGCGGGAGGTGCCACGGGCTCCCCCCTCCGCGGAGGACGCGGAGTCGTTGGTGGCTCCGGAGCCGGAGCCCTCGGAGCCGGAGCCGCCCCCGGAGCCGGAGCCACCCTCGGAGCCGGAGGCCTCGGAGCCGGAGCGCTCGGAGCCGGAGCGCTCGGAGCCGGAGGCGCTGTCGGAGCCCACGGGGCCCACGGGGCCCATGGCCTCCTCGAGGTCTCCGGAGTTCGCCGAGCCCACGGTCGAGATGCGTCCTCGTGGGTTGGCTGCCGAGTCTCCTCGCGCCAAGGGGCCGCCGGCGCCGAGCGTTGCCCCCCAACCGTCCCGCACGCTGTGGATGTGGGGCATCGGGGGAGGTACGGCGGTGGGATGGGTCGCCCTGGGGCTCCTCTTTCTCCTCACGAGGGCGCCGTCGCCGACCGAGCCGGTCTCGACCACGCCGCAGGAGACACCCCCGAGCGCGCAGAAGGATCCCATGCTTCGGGGCACGAAGCCCGCGGGGCAGTCGGAGGAGTACGAGCGCTTCATGCAGCAGGCGAAGCAGGCCATCGGCAGCAGGCGCTATCAGGCGGCCGTGGACAACTACCGCGCGGCGTTGAAGGTCAACCCGGGCTCGCTCGATGCCAAGGAGGGGCTGGGCTTCTCGCTGGTGCTGGGAAACACGGGGGAGGAGAGCAACGAGCAGGCGGTGGTGCTGCTGCAGGAGGTCGTGACGGGAGACATCCTGAATGCCCGAGCGTGGTTCTCGCTGGGCATGGCGCTCCAGGAGCTGCAGCGCGAGGACGAGGCGGTCGAGGCCTACCGGAAGTACCTCCTCCTGGAGCCCACGGGGAGGTTCGCTACCGATGCCCGCCGCGCGCTGAAGCAGCTGGGCGCCGACTGATCCGCGGCCAGCTCATGGCCACGGTGACGTCAGGCCCGAAGTCTCAGGAGGCGAGCCACGCGCGACGGAGGGGATCGACGTAGGGCTCCATCTCGCGCAGGACGGCCTTGACGCGTGCCTCGGCGCCGGGCTGGGCGGGGCCTTCATCGAAAAGGACGATGTAGAGGTCATGCCGCTCGTCGAGCGCGGCCACGGTGAAGCCCTTCAGTGAGTCCCGGGCGAGGAAGGGCTTGGGACGGAGCGCCTCGGTGGCCTCGATGAGATTGAGCGCGTCGGAGAGCAGGTTCAGCTCCTCCGGGCGGACGGGGAGGCGAGCGGCCCAGAAGGGCTCGCCCTGGTGGCCGAAGAGGAAGATCTGGGTTCCACCGTATCGAGAGAGGATGCGGTGGCTGACAGCCGCCAGGAAACCATCGACGTCGTTGATAGAGACCATGGCCCGGACCTCCGGCGGAGGGACAGGGCCGCATCATAGCTGACACGGACCAGGTCTCCTTCACACGGAGCGGGCATCCCTGCTGAGTGCGGGGTAGGGTGGCCCGCCATGAGTCTGCCTCTGCGTGTGAAGATGGCTCCTGGAGGCCCCGAGACTCACTCTACTCCCCACAGCCCCACGGTGCCGTCCCCTTGTCCCCATGCAAGCAGCCGCCCGTCTGGAGACATCACTGCGTGGCTCGACTGCTCGTCTTCTTCATCCGTGTGCTGGTAGATGACCTGACCCCGGTGGAAGTCCAGCACGGAGAATCCCGTGCCTCCCGCGACCAGTAGCCCGCCGTCTGGGCTGAAGCTCACGCTGTCCGTCCCTACAGACTCCAGGTGCCGCACCTGCTCCCAGCGTGTGGTATCCACCACGAGGAGTTCGTTCGGCGGTCCTCCTACCACCACCAGTGGCTGCGTTGGGTGGAAGGCCACACTCCAAGCACAGGGCAGCGGCAGCGGGACCTCCCTATGGAGAGCCCCCGTTTCCACGTCCCAGACGCGTAAGGTGACGGGTTCGTCCACGTATCGGTTTCCCGCTCCCGCCACTGCCCATCGCCCATCTGGAGACAGCGCTCCTTCGTAGATTTGCAGGGGGCTTGCCTCCAACTCGCGCACCGCCTGCCATCGCGCCACGTCCCACAGCCAGACCTTTCCTTCTCCGCTCGTGAGCAGCAGCTTCTTGCTGTCGGCTGAGAGGCTCAGCCCCGCTAGACCCTTGAGAGAACTCTCCCGGAGCAGGCTGCCATCTCCTGCCGCCCACTCCTGCAGCAGGCCTGGAGACGACGTCGAGAGCACCCGCTCTGCCCCTGCCAACATCACCGCGTCTCCCCCGCGGTCAAATGGAACGGACGCCACCGGGAACGGTCCTTCCGCGGAGAGCCTCCACCAGCGCAACCGCTCTGGGCCCGATATCCTGATGGACACCAGCCACTGGCTGTCCATGCTGAATCTCAGCTTCTGCCCCCTTGGCCAAGGGGGGCCTCCGGGACCGAGGCTTCGCAGCTGCACCAGCCGCTCGGCGTTCCTGGGACTGAGCACTTGGGAATTCATGCGCTTCTCTTTAGCAGGATCTTCGAACCTCATGGTGCGAGACGAGGGCAGGCCGATCGCACTGCTGCCCTCATCTCTCTGTCCCAGCACTCAGGGGAGAAGTGGCAAGTGTGTCTCGCCTCCCCAGAAACTCACGAGATCCTCCAACTCCGCTGCCATTTCCGTCTCGACTTCGCGGACGGTCTTCCCCGTCTTCCTGGCAAGTGTCTGGGCGAACTGATCGCGCACATAGGATGTGCCAGGATGCGATATCTCATTATAGGGATATGCATCGTCCGGGTTCGTCGGCTCAGAGATGGCGGCTCTGTTGTCGGTCACCTTGGCCTTGACGCGGCTAGCGTCATAAGTACGCGGCGTATCCGAGATTTCCTTCTTGAAGTGCAGATACGGCTGACTTCTGGTGGCAGCGGCAATCCGGACGAGAGAGCCGTCATGCTCGTCCATCCAGATATCCTGGTACCAGGTACCGTCTTTCCTGAGCTCGCGGATGGGGTTTGGGGTCCACGTATAACTTCCATCCTCATGGATGATGGGGCTGCCAAAGCCTCGGCTCTGGAGCACAGATTCTACCTCTGCCCTGGTCTTCCCTTTGAGGGACGGGAGGCTCTTCACCTTGGCACCGAGGTGCCTCACGATATCCGACTGGGGCGGGTAGAATTTGGAGAAGCGGAATTCCATCAACTCCATGAGCCCATCGTTCTTGAGATAAGGAGCAAGCCTCTTGACACGTGCGTCGCCCATCCGGTCCAGGATTCGAAACATGTCCTGGCCACTGATATCGATCACATGCTCGAGTGTCTTGTCCCCAAGCCTTTGAAGGAGTGCCTCCTTCTCCGCGTGCGAAATATCCTCGAGGCGATCGAGCCACTTGGGCAAGTGATTGCTGATGATGACACCACCGATGGCGGAGACGTGCGCACCGACGAGCTTCCAGAATTTACCGCTGCCGATGATGAGCCCCGCGCCCGCGAACATTCGCTCGCTCACGCTCAGGTCGGCACCATCCGGGTTGCAGTTCTCCTTGCCAGTGACGAGCTCGCACAGGTCGATGAAGTCGCCCACTGGGGTGAATGACAAGCCGAGGAGGGCCACCTCTTTGGCGACGACGATGGCGCCATCGAGCATTCTGTCGAGGGTGGCGGGGATGGTGGGGTCCTCGAGTGCCACGCCCTGTTCCAGCGCCTCGTAGCCACCGGCAAGTGCATCGGTGCTATCGAGCACCGCCTTCTGGGCGGCGTCGTGATTCCCACGGCGCATGAGGTTGAAGCCATCCTTGAGAGCGTGGGCCCGTGCTTCATAACCGGGACGTTTCTCCAGGTAGGCTAGGAAGGCCTTGGTGGACTCACGCGCCGGCGAATCGTGGAACCAATCTCCCTCGCCCATGTATTCGCGCACAAGGGTAAGCACACGCTGCTGGGCCGCCAGGAAGGCGCCCCATTCCTCCTGAGAGACACCAATGCGAGACTTCAGCCCTCGCTCGAAGACGTCCTGGTTGAAGCGCCACAGTCGCACTGTGGCCAGGAAGCCCTGTCGGTCCACTACCTCGCCATTGACAAGGTTCTTGTTGAGTTCTGCCAGCATTTCATCGGCGAAGACCTTGTAGGGGTCCTTTGCCGGGTCCCACGGGTCGCCCGTGCTGACGTCCGGCACCTCCACCTCCGGTACTTCGTCCCTACCCAATTCTGGCGTGTAGGTGCTTGGGTTGCCTAGATCCACTCCTCCCGTGTTCGGAGGAGGTATCGTCCACCGGTCTACGGCATCCATCTGTCCACGGAACTCTGCGACGATGCGGTCAATTTCAGCCCGCAGTTCCTCGACGCTTTTCTGGAGGTCCGCCAGTAGTGCGAGCAACTTCTCCTTCACTCTGGGAGAGATGGCGCTGTATTTCGAGAGGATAGCATCGAGCTCCGCCTGGGTGATGGAGTCCAGCGGGCGTTGGCACAAATCCGTCATCTCTGCCAGCAACGCATTGAGCTGCGCCGCATACGCGCGCTGCTGCTCCAGGTCAGGGCCAATATAGTAGACGAGGCTCAGCTCGGTATTCACCGCCTGCTCGAGCGCCAGGAGACTCTGGCTGAGTGTCGGGTTGATTTCTCGCAGATGCAGCTCGAGTGGAGCCACGCCTGCGAAGGACTCACCATTTCGAGACACGAAGAAGAGGCGTCGAGGAGTCAGTCCCGCCGAGTTCAGCTCAACGGAATCCTGGGCGTATGTGCAGAAGTCACCTCCAACCGTTGTCGAGACGGCAAAATGGAAATCATTGGGTCCCCAGCGTAGCAGGCTGCCACTGAACTGGGAGCGGAAGCGGTTCTCCAGGTCGCCGTTTGGCCGGGCCAGGAAGGCTCCCGCCACCGTATAAGTGGGCAGAAGCATTTCGTTGACGGAGAAGATAGAAGTGCCTTCGGTCTGCAGAGTGGGGACCAGGCAGCTGCCTCGGCTCTTGAAGGACACCGCTTGCCAGTCCAGGGTGTACTGTCGAAGCATGCCCTGCGCGACAGCGTGCCCAGGTGTCAGTGCGAGCACGGCACAGAAGAGTGCCACGTAAAGCGTCGATAGACGTTTCATGAGAGTCGTTCTCCAAATGATATGCAAGGGGTTGGCGGGCTATAGGACTTCGGAGGCTCTCACCGCCACGTCGTACGCAATGGTCGCTGCGCGCAGTCGGTTGGCTGTCAGGTGTCCTTCCACCTCCTGCAGCAAGGCCTCGTTCACCCCTGCGGTTCGCATCTTCCCTACGTTCATCCGGAGGATTGTGGGGATGGTGCTCATCACGTAGGTGCGCGATTTCGCGTACTGCGGCGCCAGCACGTTGCACCCAGTTCCCATCCATGGTGTGGACACCGTGTTCGCGCACGTCCCCTGCAGCTGCAAGATTCCTTCATGCTCCAGCAGCTTGCCCGCCAGATAGTAGAGACCGAGCCTCGTGCTCCTGGGAGGTAGCCTGCCCACCTGTGTCACTCGTGCATTCATCTCCGTCAGGAACTTCTGCGAAGCTTCCAGCGTAGATGACTCCGTCAATACCTCTCGCGCCTCATCCTCCGCGCTCTGCGCCACCAGCGCCTCTTGCCTCCGCCGGATTCCCGCCATCACCTTGGATACGATTTCGCTCGTCCTCGCGTACCTTGCGTCCGCGTATGCGATGATGCTTTCCAGCACCTGAACGGACGTGTCAGCCATGTTGGGTCGTACCATTCCGTGAGCCGTCATGAAGGCCACGTAGGGATTCACCTCGGTCATGAAGGTGTCGTGCGCGTGCGCCATCTTCAGCGACAGTGCTCGCGCACCCAGCGCCATCTGCTGGGGCAACAAACTCTCTGTACGGCTCACCTGTACCAATGAGAGTTGGAGGTGGGGCAACGTTTCAAGGCTCGCCGTCGAGGCGTTCTGTGCTAGGCTCTGCAATTGCTCCAGGACGGCTTCCTCGTTGCCTCGGTATTCCACGAACTGCGTCACTAGCGCCTCGTACTCCGGCGTCATTTCCAGCAGCTTCGTACGGTATGCATCGATGAGCCCCTGTATCTCGCTAATCTCCTCTCGCTTCGCCGCAGCCCACGCCTGTACCTCTCTCCCATCCTCTAATGCTCGTTGCTTTAATATCGCCGGCAGTTGCGTGTTGCGGATGGACCCGTTGCGTTTCGCCAGTTCTTGTGTTTCCCCGCGGTAGGCATCCCTCATCTCCCAGGCCCCATGGCGGATCCTCTCCATGCTCAATTCATAGGACTTCATGGTGACGTCCGGCGTCGAGCCCGGCTCCTGGTAGAATGCCGAGATACGCTGTGCCTGCTCCGTCCAGGTTACTGAGTTCGCTGCGCTGGTGAATTCAGGCCACATCACGGGTGGCCACTCCATGCAGGATGCCCAAGAAGTAGCCGTTGTGTTGGCGCATACCGTCCGAATCTGCTCCTGCACAATCTTCGTGTACAAACTGGCCACGTTGGTTGTGCTGAGACAGATGATGTCATTGTCCGAGTTCTCATGCCGCTTGCCGCAAAGCCGCACACTGCTGAGGGACTGCTGATGCCGAGAGACTGGCTCCCGACTGGAGTTCTCTCGGATCGACCGCTCTGCCTCGGGATTCGGGCTGCAGGCTGCGCCAAGCAGCAGCGCGAGGGAGCCTGCCAGCAAATTCTTTCGAAGGGGTTGATTCTGATTCATGGCAATACAGGTCCTTGCGGGCCACCACCTTCATGGCCTGCCTTGGAATGAATTTGTGAGGAAGGATGATTCTGCTACTACAGCCACTCAGCCAGTTGTGTCCGCGCCTGCGCCAGCTTTGCCTCGGCGTGTGCCACCTGCTGCACAGCAGCTTGGTAGTCCGCCTCGTACTGCGCCAGAGCCTCTGGCGTGGAGCGTGCCGCCAATTTGTCGATGATGGGTTTGGCCTCCGGCCCCAGGAAGTCTAGGAGTGTCTTGGGTGACCCGTCCGGATTCGTCCAATCGCCAGCCTCCCCCAGTGTGGGCAGAAGGAAGTAGAACTCTGCCAGCAGGTCCTTCTCCACCTGCGTCAGCGTTCCGTCATCGCACCCCATTGATGTCTTGAAGATAATGGGTCCCGCCGCGACAGCTTGTGCCCTCAATGCCTGGATTGACTCCGTTGTTAGCTGCGTAAAGAAGCTGTTGGCCAGCTCTCTCATGAAGACGAAGCCTGAACTGAACTCCACCAGGTAGCCAAGGCTATCCCGTTGCACCTTCTTTGTCGCCAGATCCGTCTCCAACTTTTGGAGGATGGCCATTGCCTGCTCTGCAGTGTCCACATCCACTTGGTTCCACTGCACCTGCAACGAGATGCGGCAGGTGTCCGAGAGCACGACGTGTCTCGTCCATGGAGAACTGTCCGCCAACTGAACCGACGTCAGCAGTTGTCGGTCCAGACCACGGATGATCACCTCCGGCATCGAGATATAAGGATACTTCACCCCTGACTCGCCAGCAGGTGTTAGCGTCACCTCAAGCGGGTACTGTGTTGAGCAGTTGCCCGTCATCGACCTTCTGATGACCGTCCTCATTGGCACTGCTGTGTCGAATGGCAGTGCCTGCAGCGTCTTGGGCGCGATACTGCACTGTGTCAGTTTTCCCCAATTCATCACGCACGTGCTGGGCGAGATGATGTCAATGAAGGTGTCATTCGCCAGGGCCGAACCGGTCCACAGCGAGGACACGAGGAGTACTCCGCACAACGCCGACTTGGATTGCATGGGTCTTTTCCTTGGGGCAGTCAAGAACTGTCCATCTGCCGCTTTGGTGCAGCGGGGGCTCACCCCAGTACTGGAGGGAAACTCACGATTCAAAAGGGGCATGCCACGTAACTGGAGCAAGAGTCGTTCCACATGCACCTGCGGACGCGTCCAGCTCGCAAACAGGGCTTCAGCCTAGGCAGAAGAGGGAGTTTCGACTCTTGAGCCCAGGGCTTGAGGTGGCTTCGCCTAGGGAACCGTCTCTGCGCATGGACTGGTAGTCCACGCAGTGAGACGGTGAGAGTCTCTCTGCGGAGTGTTGAAGGGGGCGGGGGCAGGTGGCTCGTCGTGATCCGCGAGGCGATCGCGGGACGCCGCGGCGCAGCGGAACTACCTCAAATAGGAGCAGCGCAGCCGCCCAGCGGCTTGTCAGGACTCCTCTTCATAAACCGGAGAGCCGCTTCCGAGCAGGCAGGTAGGTCGCCGAGGGCACGGGCATATGGCTTGCAGTGGCTTGGTCGCAAGCTGCCCATTCCGGGTGTTGATGGTCCTCAGGGAGCGCGTGTTTCTGATCCTCAGTCGACCGGGATTCCAGATCTCAGATCTCCACCGTCAT
>NZ_JAHXBG010000045.1 GCF_020103725.1 Hyalangium gracile
GCTCTCGGCTCTTCATCATCCCGCCACCCTGCACCTCCAGAGCTCCGACTACCACCTGGGTAGGACCGGGGGTTTACCCTGAATCCGCCTGATCTTGCCCAATGTCCACGCGTGCCGGGTTTAGGCACCTTGGGCGGCATGATGCACGCCACACCAACCACCCGACAGCGGACGCGGCGGGCGCCCACTCTTCCCACCTGGAAGGGGCGCGCGTACCTGTTCACGGCAGCCCGCTGCTGTCTGCCGCGTTCCTGCCAAACCGGCCCAATTACGCCTAACTATACCTACTGCCCACCCGCCCCGGGATTGGGCACCGTGGGCGCCATGGTTCACGCTACACAGAACGCCCCGCATCGGACGCGCCGGGCGCCCGCGCTTCCCAGGTGGGCAGCACGCGCCCGCACCTATCCAGCGGTGGCCAAGCCTGCCCAGCAGTGCCCAAGGCGGACAGTCGCGTTGACGGTGCGGCTCGGGACGCGAGACAACGCAGCCCGAGCAGTGGGACGTGACGGCGGCCCCCGAAGCTGGGGACGGGCCGTGGTGAACGGCTCCCACAGCGCATCGTCTCTCCGTGCCACCGGAGTGCGCGCGGCTCGCCTCCAAGGTTTCACGGCCTCTGGCCTCTCACGGCATGGCGTCATGCGTCCTGGAGACAGGCGCGCGGCGTCCCACCGTCAGCGGTCGGGAGACTTTCAGCCGTGAAGGGGCAAGTCGAAGAACAGGACGACATCCTGCGGGCCATCTACGAGGAGCTGCGGGGGCTGCGCGAGTCCGTCAACGAGATCCACATGAAGATCAGCCACGCGGCGCCTGCTCAAGTGGCGCGGGCGCGGGCTGTCTCGGTGGAGGACGTGCAAACGATACTCGGCTGCGGGCGCTCGCGGATCTTCGAATTGTTGAGGAGCGGAGCGCTACGACGTGGGCCGAAGGTGGGAAGGGCCGCGATGATCTGCGCGAAGAGTCTGGAAGCGCTTCTGGAGCGCGTGGACCGCGAGCCAGTAACCCCCAGGCTCAAGCGGCGTCCCACGCGGCGAGACACTGGATGTGGGAGGAGTGAGAGCGAAGCAATACTCAGGCTGATACGCAGCGCTTAATCTATTCCACTTTTAACTTCCGACACGACATCGTTAAAGTCGATGGCGGACACAGGTGCACGTTTAGAGCGGCTCCAAGACTTGGCAGCTTCTTCCTCGGAGTTTCTTGCGTCTGGGGAGAGGGTTTCTCTCATAGGAGATCCTTCCGTCCGCGTCATAGCGAGACTGTACTACTTTGGTGGTATCGCCCCACGTTTACGCTCCTCCTATACAGATGATAGCCTGCAGACCCTTGGCAAAAGCCACAGAGGGGACAAAGATGTTGAAAATAACAAGCGCAACACTGCACAACATTAGATTGCAAAGGCAAGAAACATATATCAACAAACTACTGACCTTCATCCGAGGGCAGGCTCCCTTATTGTTCGCGAATCTACCAGATGCCGAAGCCCGAGTCAGAATTCGAGCTGCGGTCGAGTCCGCCAAGACCATCGGTGACATATCAGACGCTGGATTGGCGAAATACGCTGCATTGTGTATGCTCTGCGGGTTGGACTTTCTTCGCTCCCAAGAAATAATGTCTTTTTTCAATGAGCCAGGACGATCCTTTGACGTAAAGATCGAATGGCTGATCGCCAAAGTAACGGTCCAGTTAAGCGATGTTGCTTCTGTTCAGGACCTCCCTAGCCCGTGAGGAGCACAAAATGGGCGAACCTGCATTGCAACTGCTATCTACGGAAGCAGCGGTTGGTGAGGCCGCAGCGAAGCAGACAACAAGGTTGATAGTCATAGAAGGCGGGAAGAGAGCAGCACTAGCAACGGGCGAGGTTGCTGTTAGCGAAGGCGCTGTTTCAGCAGCGGCGCGAGGCGCCGGGTTGGTTCTCGGCAGCACCGCTGCAACGGTGGGAGCATTTCTTCTTGCACTGCTCTGGCCATCAAGCCTTGCGGATGGAACACTGAAGCAGCAACCGACGCAGGACGCAAACACTGCGTCCTCCGCAGTGCCACAAGCGAATGAGAAAGTCATTCAAGAATGCCCTGGGAACAAAAACTGCCCTCCGCACGATTGGGTGGTATCGAAGCAAGGAAAATCGGTTGACGAGGCAAGAAAAGAGGCTAAAGAGCGAATTACAGAATTAAGCAAAAGCCCGTCCCAATCAGACACAATGCGTGGCGTGGTATTCGAGCGGGATGCAATGGAACTGAACAACAAAAAGCGTCCCATCGAAACAGTTGGAACTGTCTTCAAATGTCGGCGCTGCGGGGTGGAGCAGGAAGTGGACATTATCTTCAAGGACGGGCAAATCGCTGAGTCAAAAAGCGCAAACCTGAAGTCGGTCAAAAAGAAGAGCAAGCAATCGCAACGATTGCTCGATCTTCAATCGTTTCTGAACTGCAACAGGAGCACAAACTTCCAACCACTCGCCAAGTTAGATGCAAATCACAGCGAAGTCGACCCTGTCGCGCAAAAGTACCAGGAGCGTGGCTATGAAATTGAGCGTCTCAACACGTACACAACGAGATAGAGCATGGCTCGCGACCTTACGTTTATCCTTTCAACCCCTCCCCTCACTTTGACCGATGCTGTGTATTTCATCGAGCGCGGCCTTGCAAAGGCTGGATATAAGCACGGGCCGACGATTTCACGCATTGACTTGAGCGACATGCCTGGACTGAGTGCACACACGGAAGTGGATGTGTCTTTCGATGCTTCGCAACAAGGTGGCATTGCAGGTTGGCTAGCTCTTGTTATGGAATTTTTCTCGGACACATCCACCATAGACATCTCCGTAGCGCAATGGGATCAGAGATACACAAACATATACATAGACGCAAACGCAAACATCCTGTGGCGCAAGCCACGTGTCGATCATTTCAACATTTTCATTTCGACTGTCGTTGATATTGCGCGTTCCGTTCGGGCCTTGGGAGGGGTGGGCGGACTGATGTTCGACTTGAACAAAATCACCCCGAACATGCTTCCGACCGCAATAATGAACAATGTGGCAAATCCTGGCTTTCCCTCGGAAATGGGGCTGATTGATGCTTCGGTTATGACTGAGAACGCAGTTCATGCTACAGCAGGCAGCACCTTCGAAATCGAAACTCACGACGGCTATTGGCTTCTCTTAGCAAAGGATTTTGTGAGACTGCTTGAGACAGACCAATTATGATCGGCCTGGCCCCAAGGACTGGGCAGCTCTCTTTGGGGTTAAACAGAGCGCAGGAGTCGATTTCGACTACCAAACTCAATGGGTCGCGCAAAACTGGGGAAATACTGTCGCAAGTTGCAACCCGCCGCTAGCCTAGAGTAGCGCGGACTTTGGCTCAAAATGCTCGGATGCTTTTGCTTGAAGGGCAGCGCACCATCCGGCTGACTTGGGGTTTCACTGCATGCGTGGATCGACATTGATGCCCATGGGCGGATGCTTATGTTTTTCATTCTCCCACAACTCTATCGCGGCAAACCCAAGTTGAGAACTCATCAATCCTAAGATGGAAGACACGCATTGGGTAAAGCCCTGTGCTTCAAGCAAAGATTCAGGTTGATACGTCCACGCTTTCTGTCCCTCGCCGCTCGCATTTATGCGACTGTACTCCCCAATAGCTTCACTCCGCCCTATTGTGCTGCTCTTACCTAGCCAGTTCGCCAAGAGACAGCATACACTAGGCGTTTAGCTCCCATGCCCAAAGCGGTCACGTACCCGGTGAGGACACCGGACGGGAAGGGGACACGATACTCAGGCAGATTCGGCCAATTTGAGCGCAGCACGGCGGACAGGCAGCACGACGGGATCCTCTGGGTGCTCCAGCTTGATCGGGATCTTGATCATCGGGGGCACCTTCACGTTCTCGTAAAACCGTTTCGTGGTCTGCGCGGAATGGTGGCCCACTACGGCAGCAACAGCCGACAGGGGCAGCCCTCCCGACTTGGGCCGCACTTCCTGTCCGCACTCCGAGGCCCACGTTACGAAGCTATGGCGCAGTTCTCCGAAGCGCACCAGAGGCAGCCGCGCCGCCTTGCACGCACGACGCACCACGCGGCGGATATGGCTGTCCACGGGAGCCGCGCCGCGCGCCTGGAGACGTTGCACCGCTCCCAACGTCTGACGGTCGATGCTCTGGCGGTGGACCTGTCCGCTCTTGTGAATGAACGTGACGGTTGCGGCGATCTCGCCCGTTTCTTCCACGAGGGACACCTTGCCCTCTCCGCTCGCCAGCCGTTCGATCTCCGTGCCATGCATCCCCGTTTTGGCGTGGATGCACAGCACGTCCCGCACGCATTGAACGTCCGTGCGGCGCCGCGTCTCCTCGCGGTTGAAGTTGGCGAATTCCCACCCACTGATCGCCCGGTACAGCCGCTCGATCGTTTCGATGCTGTAACCCTTCTCCCGCACGGACTTCTCGGGACGGGCCACAGGGATTTTCAGCGAGATCGACGCGTCCTCGCCCGCAGTCAGTGCGCCCTCTACCTCCCGCAGCCACGCGCAGAAGGACTTGAGCGCGGTAATCCGGTTCTTGCGTGCGGTCTTGTGCTTCTTCAACTCCCGCAGCAGGTCCTGAAGAGTGACGGTGCGCAGGTCGCGCCCCGCGAAGTCTTCCGCCCACGCGGCCAAGTAGAAACCGACGTTCTTAGCGTAGCGCTCGGTTGTCCCCTTGCTCTGCATGTGCTCCAGGTAGCGGGCTACGCTGGCCGCGTCCATGTAGACGGCGGACTCGTTTTTGATCTTCTGCGCCTCGCCTCGCGTGCGGTAGCCCTCGGGATCCCTCAGGAAGAGGGCAAGCTCCGCTTCCGCTTCCGCCTCGCTGCGTGCGTCCAGGTGGATCGTGTAGTTCCGCCCGTTGATCATCTTGCGCAGCACATAGACGGGTCGCCCGTCCTTGCCCGCGAACATCCGCCCCCCCTTCCACTTGCCGATCCACTCCTTGCCCATGTCGTTACCGCCTCCGGTTTGGTCCTTTTTTGGTCCCAAAAAACCGGATTTGGTCCCGAAATGCAAGCGCCGCCCCCATTCTCAGAGGACGGCGCCTTGAAAGCGGCGGGTTGCTCGGCTTGGAAGCGGCGGCAATCGAACCCGCCGCTCGATGCCCTCCGACGAGAGCGGGCCAGCTCGGTCGAGCGCCGTTTCCGTAAGACTGCCCAGCACGCCTCTCCCAGAGCGGGCTTGGCGGAGTTCCATGGGAGTCCATCGGTAGTGTGTGCCCTGCTGCCCCCGGCTACTTTCTCCTGAGCGTGGGCACTGTCTTCTCTCAATGCGAAGGCCGAGTCTCCATTGGCGTGGAGCTCCTGTTGGGCTGTGGAGTACGGCTCACCTGCTTCGGACCGGGCCCTCACCACTAGACGCGCCCGACTGTGAACGATCTGGAGGCGAGGGGAACCTCTACGCCGGCGCCCGGGACGCTTGTCTATGTGCTTGATTGCGTGCCATGCTTTAACAGAGACGGAAACCCACCCTGAAGGAAACTCGGAGGCACGTTGCTCAGAAGAAAGCCCTCGTGAGGCTCTTGCTGCTCGTCGTTGTGGGGGGAGGGGCGGGCTATCAATATTATCAGATCATGCATGCCTCTGTGCACGTTGCTCCTCGTGAAAGCGTCTCCTTGGGCCAGCCACCAAGCCAACGGGATGGGGGGAGGGAAACAATCCAGGCGATGCAGGAACCGGCGAGAGCATTGAGGTGATGCCCTTTGATGGGAGCGTCCTCGACGCTGCTGGGACAAGGGACTTCAGCAACAGGTATCTTTCAACAGTGATTATCTCGCTCCAGCCACCCTTGGAAGGAGCGGACTGTAGCGGCGTTGTTGTCGGGCCCAGGCAGGTGCTCACCGCTGCTCATTGTGTCTGCAAGCCCAAGCCTCCCTCTGCCACCCATGGCAAGCCTGCGGTGGTGGACAGCAGTCACTGTCCGGAGCAGGCGTATGCGACGACAGCCCGCGGCGACATGGAGAACCGCATCAAGGAGCAGCAACTGGGTCTGTCAAGGTGGCCGCCATCGTCCGCGTCAGCGTCCGCCGCGTCGCGCTCTCGCTGAGCGCGGCGGCGCCGGTGCGTGAGCTCTTCGCACGCGTCGCCGAACAGCTCCGCGAAGTCCCCACTCCCTCCTGACGCCTCGCAGTTCTTTGACAACCTCGATGGACCCCAACGCCGGCCGGTGCACGCCTCTGTCATGCCCGCAGCACGCTGCCGAGCGGCCATTTGCCACGCGCGGCGCGCAGATGCCGCCAATTGATGCCGCTCTGCACGACGCGCTCCTTCGTGTGACAGATCCGGGCTAGCTTCGCGCCCCATGCGCCGGTTCCTCCTGCCGCTCCTGGCCCTCGTCACCCTCCACTGCGCCCACGCTCCCGAGTCCCCTGCTCCGGCGGCCCCCCTGCCCTCCCCCGCCACCCCGAGCTGGCCCGAGCCGCAGCCTCCCGCTCTGCGGCTGAGCGAGGCGGTGCGCCCGGTGCGATACACGCTGGACCTGACGATGCTCCCCTCCGAGCCCACCTACTCCGGCACCGTCACCATTGATCTCGACGTGCGCGAGCCCGCGCGTCAGGTGTGGCTGCACGCTCAGGATCTGGAAGTCACCCAGGCGCGAGTCCTCACCGGAGGCCGCGCGGTGGAGGCCAGGCCCGTCACCGCCAGCGAGGGCCGGCTGGGTGTCCTGCTGGCCGAGCCGCTCGGCCCCGGACAGGCCCAGCTCATCCTCTCGTTCCAGGGGCACACGGAGCGCGAGCGCAGCCAGGGCATCTACTCCGTCGAGGAGGGAGGCCAGCCCTACCTCTACACCTTCTTCGAGCCCATCGACGCGCGGCGGGCCTTCCCGTGCTTCGACGAGCCGGGCTTCAAGGTGCCCTGGCGGCTGCGCTTCACGGTGAAGCAGGAGCATGTGGCCCTGGCCAACTCGCCCATCGCCTCGGAGGAGCAGCTGCCCGGCGGCCTCAAGCGCGTCACCTTCGCCGAGAGCCACCCCATGCCCAGCTATCTGGTGGCCTTCGTGGTGGGCCCGTTCGAGCTCGTGGAGGCCGGCCTCATCGGCCGCAATCCCGTGCCGCTGCGCTTCATCGTTCCCCGAGGCCGAGGTGCCGAGACGGCCTACGCGGCCAGGGTCACCCCGCGCATCATCACCCTGCTCGAGGACTTCTTCGATCAGCCCTATCCCTACGAGAAGCTCGATGTGGCGGTGGTGCCTCGCTACTGGGGGACCATGGAGCACCCGGGCATCGTCGCGCTCGGCCAGCCGCTGACGTTGATCCGCCCGGGCGAGGAGACGGTCATGCGCCGCAAGGCCTACGCGAACATCGCCATCCATGAGCTGGGCCACTACTGGTTCGGAAACGTCGTCACCTGCCGGTGGTGGGATGACATCTGGCTCAACGAGTCCCTCACCTCGTGGCTGGACACGAAGATCACCGACCAGTTCGAGCCATCCTGGAACTTCGCGCTGGACGGACAGGCGAACTCGCTCGCGTATGCGCTTCGAGTGGACTCGCTCACCGCCACGCCGCCCCTGCGCAAGCCCATCACCACGAACGATGACATCATCGGCTCGTTCGACAACGGCACCACGTATGCGAAGGGCGCCGCGCTGCTCAACATGTTGCAGGGCTGGCGCGGCCCGGAGCCCGTGCGCGACATGCTGCGCGCCCACGTGAGGGAGCACGCCTGGGGAGTCGCCACCACGGAGGACTTCGTGGCCACGGTGGACAGGACGCTGGGCACCGACACGGCTCGCGTCTTCCAGAGCTTCATCGAGCAGCCAGGCGCGCCGCGCGTCTCCGCGACGCTCGAGTGCAAGGCGGGAGCGCAGCCCCTGCTGAAGCTCTCGCAGGAGCGCTTCCTGCCCGCCGGCTCCACCGGCTCGAAGGCACAAAAGTGGAACGTCCCCGTGTGCGTGCGCGCGGGCCGGGGCAAGGACACCACGCGCGAGTGCACGGTGCTGGCGGCGGAGACGGGCGAGCTGCCCCTGTCGCTGTCCGGCTGCCCCTCGTGGGTGCTGCTCAACGCGGAAGGAACCGGCTACTACCGCTCGGGCTATACGCGAGAGCAGCTCGCCCCCCTGTTGGCGACCGCGGCTGGCACGCTCACGACCTCCGAGCGGCTGACGCTCCTGGGAGACATGAAGGCCGGAGTGGACCGGGGGGACGTGCTCCTGGGCGAGGCGCTGAAGGTGGTTCCCTCCACCGCCTCGGATCCCAGCCGTCTCGTCCTCGAGGGAGGTGTCCAGTTCCTGTCCTCCATCCGCATCGAGCTGCTCCCCGAGGCGGACCAGGAGCGTTTCCGGAAGTGGGTGCGAGCCCTCTACGGCCCCCGGGCTCGCGCGCTGGGCTGGAAGAGCGCCCCCGGAGAGAGCGATGACGTGAAGGCCTTGCGCCAGCAGCTCCTCATGCTCGCGGCCGGGATGGGGCAGGACCCCGCGCTGAGCCAGGAGGCGGGGCGACTGGCGAGGGCGTGGCTGGCGGACCGCAAGGCCGTGGAGCCGGAGCTGGCCCGGCCGGCGTTGCAGATCGCGGCTCGCAACGGAGACGCGAGCCTCTTCGAGAAGATCCTCACACAGGCGCGTCAGGCGCAGGACCGCAACGAGCGCGCGGAGTTGCTCGGCCTGCTCGGAGGCTTCCGAGAGCCCGCGCTGGCGAAGAGGGCCCTGGAGCTGGTGGCGGGGGATGAGTTCGACGTGCGCGACACCCAGCACATCCTGCGCACGGCCCTCTACAGATCGGAGACCCGCGCACTGGCCTGGGAGTTCTACCAGCGGAACTTCGACGCGCTCGCGAGCAGGCTGCGCTCGGACGAGGCAGGCCGGCTCATCGGCGTCACGGGAGTCTTCTGCGAGGAGTCGCGGCGCGCGGAGGTGGAAGCGCTGCTGAAGCCTCGCGTGGCGCGGCTCGAGGGCGGCCCGCGAGAGCTCACCCGCTCGCTCGAGGCCATCCGCGTGTGCGTGGAGTCCGAGCGCCGCAACCAGCCTGGAGTCCTGGAGTTCCTGCGCCGCCAGTAGCGCATGGACGCGAGCGGCCAGCGCGACGTGCTCTGGCCTGGAGACGTGTTCTGCTCTACCCCCTCGGTCGGTACGACATCGCCACGTCGCATCGCTCGTAGCGCGCCCCAAACAGCCGCATGATCTCGGCGTCGTGCACGAAGCCCCGCTTCTCATAGAGATGGATGGCCGCCGCGCACTTCTTGTTGGTCAGCAGATAGACCTTGCCGAAGCCCAGGCTGGAGGCGCGCTCCAGGGTCTTGGCGAGCAGGAACTCGCCGACCTTCAGGCCCCGGGCGCTCTTCAGGACACCCATCTTGGTCAGCTCGACCCAGCCGTCCTTGGACACCATCAGGGCACAGGTCCCGACCACGCCCAGCTCCGGCGTCTCGGCGAACAGCACCACCCCGCCCTTGTCGAGGATCAGCTCGCGCGGCCTCGACAGGAGGGCGATGTCGTTCTCCTCGAGGGCGAACATGTCCTCGATCCATTCGGCGTTGATCCGATAGAAGGCGTCGGCCAGGTCGTCGGAGAAGTCACGCGCCCACATCGCGGGCGGACCGGCGGCCTCGATCCGGCTCAGCAGCGAGGACTCGGCCAGCCGCGCCTCCACCTGGGCCAGGCCCTGCATGAAATCGCCCGACAGCCCCTCGACCAGCGAGGCGGCGGCGGGCTCGATGCGCGGCAACAGCTGCGTCTGGATGCGGACCATCAAGGCCTCGCCCTTCTTCGTCAGCGCCAGGCGCTTCGAGCGCTGGTCGCCCGGCGAGCGCTGCGCTTCGACGAAGTCTTCCAGTGTCCCGAGAGCGCGGGTCACCGTGGGTTGGGCCAACTGTAAGCGCTCGGCCAGCTCGCCCACCGTGATCGGGCCATGCAGGCGGATTGTCATCAGCAGCGAGATCTGGGCCGGCTGGACCGGCAGGTCCAGCGATCGGGCCACTTCGGCGGCGTCGGCCTGCATCCGCTCGGCCAGGCGCTTGAGCCGGCTGCCCAGGAAGCCCACGCCAAACCCCGCCAGAAGATCGATTTCCATGCCACGTCTCCATTTCATAGCGCGCTATATAGATAGCTATGAAACGGGCCGGAGCGCAAGAGGGCCAAGCAGTTCTTCATCAGGTTCTGGGCGCGGATCCGCCTCGCGATGACGGAACTCCCGGAGCGGGCCCGGCGACTGGTTCCGAACTGGTATGACAAGCAGACCAGTTCAGACCGGTCGCGCCCGACAGGGCCTCCTTCCGCCCTGTAAGTCCCCGGCGCGTGCGGTGTCTGATGGGGCGAGATGGATGCCACACGCCGCGAAGAGCTGTTCCGAACTTGGGCCCATGAGCACCTCGGCATCCTGCTCAAGGTGGCCCGGGCCTTCGCGCTCTCCCCCACGGATCGGGAGGATTTGCTGCAGGACCTGCTCTCCACGCTCTGGGAGGCGCTCCCCTCCTTCCGGGCGGGGAGCAAGGCGTCCACCTTCATCTACCGCGTGGCCCACAACCGCGCCCTCAACTGGCAGCGCAGCCGCACCCGGTACTGGCGGCGCATCCAGCCGCTGGAGGCGCTGCCCGATGCCGAGCTGCCAGGCCCCCCGGAGGACGACTCCCGCGAGCGGCTGACACTGCTCTACGAGGCCATCCACGCCCTGGCGCCCCTGGACCGGACGCTCGTCCTGCTCTCGCTCGACGGCCTGCCCTATAGCGAGATCGCCGAGGTGACGGGGCTGACCGAGAACCACATCGGCGTGCGGCTCACCCGGGCGCGCCAGCGGCTCAAGGACACACTCTCTCAGCGGAGGCAATGACCATGGATCCCCTCGAAGCCGTGTGGAGCACCCAGGAGCAACACGCCGCGCGGGCCGTGCAGCGCTTCGCCGTCGAGGAACTCCTGCAAGGGCTGCGGCGCCGCCAGCGGCTGCGGAGCTTCGCACTCGTCTACGTCCTCCTGGCGGGGATGAGCACGCTTGTGCTCGCGGGTTATGTGGCCGCCACACGCCTGGCGGGGGACTGGGTGAGCCTGGCCGTGCTCACGCTGCTGCTGGTGCCGCTCTTCGTCCTCGTCTCCTCGCGGGTCCGGGCGTACACCGAGGAGCGGCGGGAAGCCAGACGCCTGGAGGACTCCGTGGCCACAGCGACCCGAGCCTCGCTCGCGGCGGTCGACTCGGAGCTCCGGGCAGCCCGGTACCTGCAGCGCGCCCAGCTCTTCACCGCCGCCGTCCTGCCCCTGGCCCTCTGGCGCGAGCACGCACTGGGACTCGCGAGCCCCTCGCACCTGTTGAGCCAGGCGCTCCTCTTCGGAGTCATGCTCGCGCTCGCCGCGGGAGTGCTGCACTACCGCGCCGTGCGCATCCTCCAGCCTCGCAGGGAGCGGCTGCACTCGCTCCTGGAGTCCCTGGAGAACCCGCTCCGGGAACCTCGTTGACCCGGGCGTAGCCCAAGAGCGGACCTGCGCGCTCTGGGGCTACTTGAGCCGGTAGGTCGCCACGACCGCGTCGTGGTCGGAGTGGAGGCGGCGCTCGTACTGCGTCCGGACGTGCTTCAACTCCGGGTCCCGGGTGTGCATCAGGTAGTCGAGCGTGCTCTTGCCGTGGGTCCCGACGTTGAGCTTGTTGTCGTAGACCACGTCGTTACCGAGCACCTTGTAGTGGTTGCGGTTGAAGTCGCCGCCCACCACGACCTTGTGCCCCTGCTTCTCGAAGCGCTCGACCATCGAGTCGAGCTGCGCCATGTGCTTCTTCCACATCTCCTGCCGCCAGGGGGTGGAGGGACGGTCCAGCTTGGACTTCGTCCAGGCGCCGGAGACGAGGTGCGTGTTCATCCGGACGACCTCTTCCCCCGTCTCCTTGTTCTTCAGCTTCACCCAGGTGATGTACCGGTGCGGCGACACCTTGGCCTTGCCGTTGTGGGTGCGCTTGAAGCCCGAGTCCTGGAGGTCCCACTCGGACTTCTTCCAGGAGATCGGAACCGGGATGCGGAGGTTGCCGTCCTTCGGCATGTAGTGGCCCCACTCCTTGCCGAGCCCCTTGATCGCGTCGAAGTACCGGGAGGGGCCAATCTCCTGCCAGCCGATCAGATCGCCCTGCGCCGCGGCCTTGCGCACGTCGTGGACGACCTGGCTCTGCGGCATCTCCGGGTTGGATTTGATGTTCGCGGTCACCGTCCGGAACGTCCCGGTCTTGCCGGTGTCGCCCGCAGTGTTCGGCGCGTGGGTTCCGGTGCCACCGTTGCCTCCGTGCACCTGGCCGCCGCCCGGGTTGGAGCCTCCGCCCTCGAAGCGATCGCCGAGGTTGAGCTTGTTCCAGATCCAGCTGCCAACCTTCCCGTCCTCCTTGCGGTCATTGCGGTGCTCGAAGCGCTTCACCGCTTCGGCCGTCCGCTTGTCGTAGCGTCCGTCGGCGGGACCTTTGAGCAGCCCCTGCTCCTTCAGTTCGTTCTCGAGTTTCCGCACCGCCGGGCCGTGCGAACCGGCCTTCAGGATGACGGCCTTGGGACCAATCTTGTGATGTGCCATGCAGTGATTCTCGGTTTTTGAGGGTCCAAGGTTTCGTCCTCTTCCACCGAAATTTTTCCAGCCTCTCCGCCGCTCATCACTCGGCGCTCCATGTAAATCATGCTTAGCTGACTTAGAAAGTAATACGTGATAGCTGGCGTCCCCCGCAGTGCTTGCCCGCGCATGGACCCGAGGTGGAGTCCTGGCGCTCGGAGGTCGCCCCCATGAAGAAACCCTCGCGTTTCCCGGCCCTTGTCTTCGTGAGCGCCGTCTCGGCGTTCGCTTCCGGCTGTGGGTATGAAGGTCCCGGCCCCCAGGAGGGCGACGAGTCCCTGTCCACCGTGGGTGACGCGCTCGCCTGCAGCACGCGTGTCACCTACGGCGACCGGTGGATCCGTCCCTCCGGCCACCCGGCCCAGTACGACATCGCGGCGAATCTGGTGACGTGGGACGGCACCTGCGTCAACGAGGGCACCAACTCCTACGCCGTGCTCTCGAATGGCTGGAAGCCGTACTTCACCGGCAACAACGCCTGCGTGCTGGCGCTCGACACGGACTGCTCGGGCGCCACCACGTGCTCCACGCGCATCTCCTACAGCGCGGCGTGGCTGCCCCCCGCGGGGCACACGGCCCGGTTCGATGACGTGGGCGGACGCGTCTTCTGGGACCGGGGCTGCACCAACGAGGGCACCAACTCCTACGCGACCCTCTCCAACGGCTGGAAGCCGTACTTCACCGGTAACAACAAGTGCGGCATGTCGTTCCGGTACACGGGCTGCGGCGGGCTGTACCAGAACCCCGTCGTCCCCGTGGGCTGCGCGGACCCGGGCGTCATCCATGACGGGACGCGGTACGTGGCGGCCTGCACGTCGGGCGGCGCCGCCAACGCCTTCCCCCTTCGCACCTCCCAGGACCTGGTGAGCTGGACGTCCGCCGGCCACATCTTCCCGTCCACCGGCAAGCCCACGTGGGCCACGGGCGACTTCTGGGCGCCGGAGATCCACAAGGTGGGCACGCGCTTCATCGCGTACTACACCGCGCGGCACTCGAACGGAAAACTGTCCATCGGCGCGGCCACCTCGGCCAGCGCGCTGGGGCCCTTCACCGACCTGGGCCGGCCCCTGGTGCATGACACCGCCATGGGCATGATTGACGCCACCTACTTCAAGGACACCGCCGGCACGCCGTACCTCGTGTGGAAGGCGGACGGCAACGCGGTGGGCCAGGCGACGCCCATCTATGGCCAGCAGCTGTCGGCGGACGGCCTGTCGTTGGTGGGCACGCGCCGCACGCTCATCAGCAACAACCTCGCCTGGGAGGGCGGCGTCGTCGAGGCGCCGTGGGTCGTCGCGCGGGGCGGCTACTACTACCTCTTCTACAGCGGCAACGCGTACTACAACAGCACCTACGCGGTGGGTGTGGCCCGCGCCACCAGCCCGCTGGGCCCGTACACGAAGCTCGGCGCGCCCATCCTCAAGACGGGCGCCGGGTGGGTGGGCCCGGGGCACAACTCGGTCGTCACCGGGCCCGGGGGCGACACGTACATGGTCTACCACGCGTGGGACAGCGCCCATACCGACCGCATGATGCTGGTCGACGCCATCACCTGGCCCAACGGCTGGCCCGCGGTGCCCGAGGGGCCCTCGGCCGACTCGCGGCCCATGCCGTGAGGCCGTAGCGAGCGCCCAGGAGAACACCGGCCCGTGCTGGCCGGTGCCGCTGGAGCCATCCAGCAGCTGCTTCTGCTCACACCGGCGGCGCACCTGGCGAGGAACCAGAAGTACCTTGCCCGGGGCGACTCCGTTTTCACGGCCCGCGGAGCGGGTGGCGGCGTTCAGCTCGACTCGTCCCCCCAGTTGCCCAAAAAGTCGCCCATGGTGAGTCGCCGCTTCACCGCTGCCACTGGCAACGGCATGGTCCGCTGCTTTCATCAACTGCGTTTTCAAGTTGGTCAGTCCGCGGACGAAGACGCCAGCAGATAGCTCGTAGGCATTCAAAGACATGGCGCACCCCTGACCACCCGGGCTACGGCGACTCCCACGGCTTCCATGTGCGCATCGGCTGGCCGGCCGCACGGGGTGTGCCTGGGGGAGCCTGGACTGCGCGCACGACGGCGGGATGCAGGCCTCTGGCAACATCGTGGACCTGCCCATGGAGTGTCGGCCGGACCAGGGCCCAACTGGTATGACAAGCATACCAGTTCGCTCCGGCCCCGCCCGGACAGGGCCTCCTCTCTCGAGCTGGAGCAAGACTGGGAGCGGCGGCAAGCGACGCCCGCCGCCCCTGTCAGCCACCGGCGGCGCTACACCTTCTTGAACACCACGTAGCCCGCGGAGGGGATGTTCACCGGCGTCGCCCCTCCCCCGTTCAGCGTGGCGCCGAAGTTGCCGAAGTTCTCGCCGCCGTACGCCTGGGCGTCGCTGTTCAGCACTTCCTTCCAGTTCCCCGGCGGCAGCGGCATCTTGTAGCCGTTCAGGTCCTGCCGGTTCAGGCTGCCGACGACCAGGTACTCCTCGTCCCCCCACTTGCGGGTGAACGCCATCACCGAGTCGTCGTTGTGCGTGTACACCCGGTTCACCTCGGCGTCCGCGCGGAACGCCGGGCTCGAGTTGCGCAGCGCGAGCGCGTCCTTGAAGAACTGGAACTGCTGCCGCTGGGTGATGTCCAGCATCGCCTCCTTGCGCCGCGCCGGCTCCATGCCCGCCAGGGTGTTGAACACCTGCTTGTCCTGCGCCGACAGGCCCTTGTACGCCCCGTCCTGCTCGCGCGTGCGCGGCGGCAGCTCGAAGAGCCGCTCGTAGGTGGCCTTCCGCGTGTCGTTGAACGTCACCTGCTTCCAGTCCCAGTCCTTGCCCAGCGACTCCCAGCTCCAGTCGCTGTCCCACGTGGACGGGTTGCCCCACCGGAAGTCGTTCTGCGCGCCGAACTCATCGCCCTGGAAGAACATCGGGATGCCCGGCGACGCGAAGCCGATGCCCGCCGCGAACCGCGCCGCGTCGCGCGACCACTGCACCGGGAAGTCCGTGGGCTGGTTGCCCTCGGCCGTGTTCATCGTCCGCTGCGCGTTGCCCACCTCGTCGTGGTTGGAGATGATCGTCAGCGCCGTCTTCCACCCGTCCAGCCCGCGCGGGCTGGTGAGCAGGTTCACGAACGCGTCCATGTCCGTGCGCATGCCGCGCGCCGCCGCCTGCACCAGGCCCGGCTTGCTGTTGTCGTTGATCAGCCGGTGTTGGTACTCGGTGTACCACTGCGCGTCGAAGCCGCCGCCCGTGCCGTCCGACTGCGCCGGCTTCGTCAGCGACGGGTCGTAGTCGAACTGCTCCGCCACCGTCCACACGTTGGGGTTCAGGAAGTGCACCTGGCGGTTGATCTCCCGGAGCATCTCCCAGCCGTCCTTGCCGCCGGTGCCCTTGATGGGCTCGGTGAAGTCGAAGCGCAGGCCGTCGAACTTCAGCTCGGCGATCTGCTGCACCGCGTGGTCCACGAAGAGCTGCTTCACCTTGGGCTGGTGGTACGCCGGCACCGCGCCCCACGGCGTCTCCCGCTGCTCGTACTTGCCCGGCTCCTGCGACCAGTTGAAGTACGGGTTGCTGGGGCCGCCCATGTTCCACAGGCCGTTGTAGTCGCCGAACACGTGGTTGTAGACGACGTCCGAGATGACGTTGAGCCCCTTGCCGTGCGCCTCGTCGATGAAGCGCTTGAGCGCCTCGGGGCCGCTCACCCACTTGCCGTTCTCGTCCTCGAAGCCCAGCGAGCTCTCCGACGCCAGGCCGTTGACGCCCAGGTAGCCCCAGTTGCGGCTGCCCTCCACCTCGTTGGTGGGCAGCAGCTCCAGCGTGTTGACGCCCAGCTCCTTGAAGTAGTCCAGCTTCTTCAGCAGGTCCTCGATGGTGGAGCGGTCCGAGTTCTTCGCCTCGCCCAGGAAGCTGCCCGCGTGCAGCTGGTACACCACCCACTTGTTGCGGTCCGTCTCGCGCGGCGCCTTGTCGTGCTTCCACTGGAACGTCGTCGGATCCGTGATGATGGAGCCGCGGAAGGACACGCCGCTCTCCTTGGTGATGAGGTCGCTCCACGGATCATTGAAGCCCGAGCCCCGGCGCTCCACCGCGCTGTACTTGCCGTCCCGGTTGGCGTCGTCGCGCAGCTTGAGCTGGCCCTGCGCGTCCTGCTCGAACACCTGGAACTCGTAGCGCAGCCCCACCAGCTTCTCGGGGTTGTTCACCAGCGCCGACCAGGCGCCCCCCTGGTTCGTCAGCTTGATGCGGCCGTCCGGCTCGATGTTCTTCGACCACAGGTCGTTGAACTTGCCGCCGTGCAGCTTGTCGATCAGCGTCGAGTCCATCTCGCCGATGCGCTGCAGCAACGCCTCCTTGCTCATCGGCTTGCCGTCCGCGTCCTTGAAGACCAGGTAGGCGCTGTGGGCGTCCTCCTCGTCGTCGATGTTGAAGCGCATCAGCTCCTGCACGCCGGGGAAGTAGCGGTTCTCCTCGCGGCCCTTCACCGGGTCCAGGTACAGCCGGTCGAGGCCGCGCTGCTCGCCCATCATCTCCCGGGCGTACGGGTCCGGCCGGTCGCTCGTGGCGCCCGTGGAGTCCACCACCTCGTAGACGTAGGACTTGCCCTCGAGCTGCTTCCAGCCGCCCTTCACCTCGGCGGCCCAGTCGCCGTTCTCCGCCCGCTGCATGGGGATGCGCTGGGTGTTGCCCTCCTGGTCCGTCACCCTCACCTGCACCGCGCGCGCGTCCGGCGCCCAGAGCTTGAAGGAGATGTCCTCGCCGCGCTTCTGCGAGCCCATCTCGTGGTACGTCGTCGGAGAGTAGGAGGCCGTGGGCTTGCTGAGGTCCAGCTTGAGGTTGCCCTCGCCCATCAGGCCCCACTGATCGTTGCCGCTGGGGCCGTCCACGGTGACGCCCCACTCCCAGTTACGCGGCAGGCCGTCATCCTGCAGCTCCACCGTGGCCTCCCACTTGCCGTTGCCCAGCGAGCGCATGGGGATGGAGCCGGCCTCCCACTGGTTGCTGAACTTGCCGGAGGCGTCCCAGCTGCCCTTCAGCTTCACGTCCGTGAGCGCCTTGTCGGGCCCGGCGTCGTAGACGAAGGTGACGATGCGCTTCTGCGGCTGGGCCACCGTGGCCTGGGAGGCACCCACCGCCGCCGGGGCCTGGGGGCCCGCCACGCCCTGCCGGGAGGCGGGCGCCTGGGTCTCGAAGCCGTCCGTGCCCCGCTTGCTCACCCGGGCGGTGGACTCGAAGCCGTCCTTGCTCTGCACCGCTCCGGTGGCCGCCTTCTTCGCCGAGGCCGCTGACGGCGTCTCCTTGCGCGGCTCCACGGCATTCGAGGAGGCGTTGCCCTTCGTTGAAGCCGGCGTCTGGGCGGGGGTCCGGCCCTGGCGGTTGATCTTGGTGTCGCTCATGTTCGCCTCCACAAAATCATGTGGGATAATGTATGGTGCCCGTATCTTCGCACCTTACCCATCCAAAGTTGCGTCTCTCCGGAGACAGAGTGTCGAAAAGTCAGTGTGCGTGCGCCGCGATGTAGAGGAGGAGATCCACTGGGAGTGAGTTGATCCCCAGCCCGATGGAGGCGTGGAAGGGGCTGCCCACGGACATGCCGCCTCCGAGGTTGAGGTGGCCGATGGAGCCCAGGCAGAGCTTCACGCCCACCTCCAGCCCCGCGTTGAAGGTGCGCTTCTGGAAGGCTCCCCCGAGCAGCAGGGTGCCGTACGGCACGACCTCCGAGGTGAGGAAGTGCTGGTAGCCCACCGAGGCGTTGAGCTCGACGGCTCTGTCATCAGCGCCGGCGAAGTGGACGCCCAGGGTCATCCGGCGGGACCAGAACTCCATGGGCTGGAAGGAGTAGGCAAGGGCGTATTGGAGCTCCCCGGTGATGGTGGGGCGCCACCAGAACATGACCTCGCGCGGCGGCTTGTCGATGGCGGGGGCATCCCAGGACAGCTGGCGCACCCGCGCCTCATCTCCGGGCGCGCGGCGGGCCTGGTAGAGGTCGATCAGGGCCAGGGTGGCCGGCTGGCTCTCGGCCTCGTAGCCCTTGATCAGCGGGGGCTCGGCGCCGTCCAGCTCTCCGCGCTCCATCATGAGCTGGCCCTGGGTGATGCAGTCGTCGACGAGGCCGTTCTCGCACGCGCGGCCGAAGGCGTTCTCGGCCTGCTGCGGCTCGCCCTGCTGGAGGAGCTGCTGGCCCCAGGAGCTGCAGGCGTACCCGTTGCCCTGCTCGCAGGCGGCTCCCAGGTTGCCAGCGGGGGTAGCGCAGGCGATCCACAGGAGCGGAAGCACTCCCACGAGCATCCGCAGGGCCCTCCGTGAGGAGGCGGGGGAGCGGGGGGATGGGACACGGTGGGGGGACACGAGCGCCGTTCTCCAGGAGAGCCGGCCGGGAGGATACCGCATCCGCTGACGCTCCTTGGAGCCGGGGCGTCAGAACTCCACGCCGTCCAGTTTCTCCAAGACGGCTCTGATGGCCTCTGGGGTGGTGTCGTACGACTTCGCGAGCTCCGGCGCCGAGTATGTGACAGCCGCCGTCTCAGGCAGCCGCTCGGCGAAGCCTTCCACTTTCCGACCCAACCCTCCAGGCCAGGGGACGGCGCTCAGCTCACGCCATCTGCGCACTGGCTCGAAGAGGGTAAAGCATGGCCAGCGAGGGAAGCGGATCGTTCGGACATCGCATGCGATGAACCGGCAGCCATCCAGGTACGCATCCGTGAAGTCACACCCCTCGATCCCCCCCTCGGTAGGCCGCTCTGGCCAGGCACCGAAGTCATTGCCAATGAACCGGCCCTTGAATCGACAGCCCTTCAAGTGGGCGGAGTTCCATTGAAAGTTTGTCAACTGCCGCTTCGCTTCGATCGTGCAGTCGATGAGGTGGGTTCGAGCGATCACCAGCGCCCGAGCGGGGACTTTGATGATGAGGGTGCAGTTCCGCAGCGTCAGCTCATGGCCCAGGTAGGAGACCTCGGTCGCGCTGTCCAACACGAGCCGTTCGTTCTCGATCTCCCGATCGCTGAATTGAATCATGGCACTCCCGAACTCCGCCGGCTTTGTTGGCCACTCAGAAGGTGATGAGCCGAAAGAACTCTTCCGCCATCCGTCGACCGTGCCGTTCCATGTTCGAGTCTGTTCCCGAGAGCACCTCGTAGCGGAGCCCCGTCGCTGCGTCATCCGCATCGACCCCGGTCCGGTTCCAGCGCAAGTCCCTGAACTCCGCTCTCAGCATGTTCTCCACCCATTGCCCTCGGAACCTGCGCTCCATGAGGTGTGCCTCCAGGTGCTTGCCCTGGGCTCTGGCCTCATTGATCGCGTCAACCTGCCTATCCGTCAACTTGCCACGGCTCCACTCCCTGGCCACGCGTTGGGCCGCCACCTGGAGCTGGTCCCCGACTGGATCCTTGGCCGGTATCTCCCCGATGGAGCGTTTGGCAGGGACGTGCCAGCGTTGACCGTTGAAGAAGACCTGCCGGTTACCTCCCTGATGGCGGATGACGGTGGTGATGCCCATCCGCATCCGCGCCGTCTCTGCCGCCCCAACAGCAGCGCGGCCTCCGGGATGGCGCACCATGAAGGTGAAGCTCCCCTCCTCGGCCACCGCAACCGCCTCCACCTCCCCCGCCAGCTTCAGGCCCTGCGCCTCGGCCCACGCTGCCGCTCGCTCGAAGCCCGGCAGCTTCGGGAGCTTCGCGACGAACTGCGCCGTGCTCCCGGCCAGCACCGCCGTCACGAGCATGACCAGCACTCGCGCGGTGTTCTCTCCCATCGTGCGGCTGAAGCGCCCGCTGGCCTCCTCTATCTGTTCATACGAGGTGGCCCGATCCACCTCGTGCACCATGAGGCCCCAGCCATCCATCAAGCTCCAGACGCTGTGCACCGGCAGCCATGCCAGCAACGCCAACGTGAGGCTCGCCGCCACCGCCTTGGAGACGGGCTCGGGCAACAACCAGAGCAGCAGGTAGAAGCAGCCGGTCCATACGATCATCCCGAGGAGCGCCCGCGGAGACATCATCTCCTTGAGCGCTACTCGCGTCTCCCGGAGCACTTGTCTCAAGGACAGTGCCAGCCCGAGGGAGCGCAGATCATTCCTGGTGAGGAGGTTCCCATCGGCGAGCAACCCCAGACAATCGCCCCCGCCATACTCCTGCTGACACAAGGCGAGGTACTTGCGCTTCACCTCAGCCGCCGAGGCGACCTCGAGCGGGCTGTCGTCCTCCATGGGCGTCAACCGCACTACTCGTCCGCGCTCCACCTCCGCCAGGAGGTCGGCCTGCAGCGAGCCCTCCACCAGCCAGCGCGACGTCTCCATGGCATCATCGAAAGGCGGCATGCCTTGAATCAGCCATCGCATCGCTTGCTGGAAGGACTCTCGGCGCACTTCCATTGGCGAGGTCTGGCCCTGCTCCGAGGTGAGCACTCGCAGCTCGTAGCGGGCCGCCGTCAGCTCCGCTTCGTACCGGTCGGCGCTCCCGGCCCATCCACGCGGCGTACCGGCACAGGCGGTGAGCCAGGCCAGGAGCAGAGCTCCCAGTTGACGGGGTTTCATGAAGCACCTCGGCGATGAAGCAGCCTAGGGTAGAAGGTCCGCCGATAGGGAGCGAGAACCCTTCAGGTCATCGGCAAGGGACCTGGATGACGGGAGCATACGACAGACCGGACTCGCGCTCCGGACCCGGGCTCGCTAGCCTGTGCCCCTCTACTGGAGGGGGCTTCCATGCTCGTTGTCCCGGCCGTCCTGGACGCGGTGACGGTCCACGCTGACGGCGCGCTCTGCACCCGTGTGGCGACACTCGCGGCCGAGAATGGCCGACTGCCCACGCAGGTGCGCATCAATGGCCTGCCGCTGGGGCTCACCACCGGCTCGCTGCGCGCATCCATCCTTCAAGGCCCCGCCGGGCTCGCCGTCCGGGACATCCGCCCCAGCTTCGATGTCCAGCTCCCGCCCGAGCCCGACGTGCCAGTGGAGCAGCGCGCCCTCGAGGAGGCTCAAGAGGCGCTCGCCCGCATCTCCACCCAGCTCCAGCAGGTGAATCAGGAGCTGGAGGCCCTGCGGCGGCTCGGGCCCTCCTTCCCGAAGCCCAGGACGGGCGACGAGCCCCGCGAGGCGTCCCCCAAGGCCCTCCTGGCCCTCGGCGGCTTCCTCGACGAGGAGCTGGCGGCCCTCCACGCCCGGAGGCTGGAGCTGGATCGCCAGCACCGAGACGCGGTGGCGGAGGTGACGCTGCGCCAGCGGCGGCTGCAGGAGGGCTCGTCCTCCGTGCGCGGCCAGCGCGCGGTGCTGTACCGCGCCGCCCTCATCACCCTGTCGGAGCCCGGCGCGGCGGGCGAGGCACGGCTCGCGCTCGAGTACGCGGTGCGCGGGGCGCGCTGGGTGCCAGGGTACGAGCTTCGGATGCCGCGCTCGCTCGACGGCGGGACGCTGCGGATGCGCGCCTCCGTCGTCCAGCGCACCGGCGAGGACTGGCGCAACGTGAAGCTGTCCCTGTCCACCGCGGAGCTGAACCGCCGCGCGGACGTGCCAGAGCTCAAGGCCCTGCGCATCGGCCGGCGCCAGCCTCCTCCGGCGCGCTCGGGCTGGCGTGAGCCCCCGCCCGGGCTGGATGAGCTCTTCGCTGGCTATGACGCCGCGGGCAGCCCAGCGCCGCCCCCTCCTTCCGCCGTGGCCATCGTCTCCAAGCCCATGGGCGCCGTTCGCGACCGGACCAGTACCGGGGAGATTCCTCGGATGGAGCCGGTTCCCCAGGCGGCCTTCGCTCCCCCTGCACAGGTGGCCCTCCCCGAGCCCTTCGACGAGGACGCGGCAGCGCCCGAGATGGACGAGGCACCGCCCGAGATGGAGGAGATGACCCGCTCCGCGCCGATGAAGAAGAAGTCGGGAGGCTTCTTCGGAGCCGCCCCCGGCGCGCCGCCGCCCCCTCCTCCCGCTCCCTCGGCCGCGGCCCCCATGCGCCGCCCCATGGCCAAGGGAGGTGGAGGCATGACTCGCTCGCAGAGCTCCGGCCTCCAGAAGGAGCGGCGGTCCATGGACCTGTCGAGCGACGAGGGAGCTCCCCCGATGAGCGCGTGGGCCGAGGAGAGCGACTCCCTGGGCGCCTACGGCGGAGCACCTCCGATGGAGCCGGAGCCCCCAGCGGGACTCGAGCCCGAAGGCAGCCTGCTGGACTACGACTCGCTGCGGCTGGCTCCCGCGAGCCAGCGCGGCCTGCGAGGCAAGCTCCAGCCGGCCCCCACCGCGTTCGCCCAGGAGCTGTTCGCGCTGACGGCGGTTCACATCCAGGTGGACATCGTCTCGCTGCTCGCCGTGCGCCAGCAGAGCATGAACGACGTCTATCACCTGCCCACGCCCACCTGGGCCGTGGCGCCCCGCGTGTCCTCTCCGTTCTTCGACTACCGCTATGACGTGGAGACGCGGATGGACCTGCCCTCGGATGGCGCGTGGCACACGGTGTCGGTGTTCTCCGCGCCGGTGGGGCTCGTCGCCGAGTACCTCTGCGTGCCCTCCATGGAGCCGCAGGTGTTCCGCACGGTGAAGGTGGAGAACCGCACGCCGCACGCGCTGCTCGCCGGCCCGGTGGACGTGACGCTGGGGGACGAGTTCCTGATGACGTCTCCCCTGCCCACGCTGGCCCCGGGCGCCACGCAGCGGCTGGGGCTGGGCGTCGAGGAGTCCATCAAGGTGTCTCGCAACACGCGCTTCGACGAGGCCTCGGGCGGTGTGTTCGGCGGCTCGGCCGTGCTCACGCACCGCGTCTCGGTGGAGGTGGCCAACCGCCTGGGCCGACCGGCGACGGTGGAGATCCGCGAGCGAGTGCCCGTGGTGCCCAAGGACGAGAAGGACATCAAGGTGGAGGAGGCGGAGGTCCGCCCGCCCTGGCGCGCGCCGGAGCCGCTGCCGGGAGACACTCCCGTGGACGGCGAGCGGGCGTGGCGGGTGACGGTGCAGGCCGGAGAGAAGCAGTCGCTGGACGCAACGTGGGTCGTGCGGATTCCCTCGAGCAAGATGCTCCGGGGCGGAAACCGGAGGACGTAAGTGAGCACCACCGTCACGCTTCCCGTCATCAAGGTCACCGTCCTGGAGGACCGCGCGCTCGTGGAGCGCCGAGGCGAGGTGACGCTCCCCGCCGGCCCGCAGCGGCTGCGCGTGGAGGGCCTGTCCCCCCTCGCGGTGGACCGTTCGCTCCAGGTCTCCCTCTCCGGGGGCAACATCGTGGGCGCACGGGTGAGCCGCGTCTGGAAGGAGCAGCCCAAGGAGGGCCTGCGCGAGCACCGCACGGAGCTCGGCCGCCGCGTCGAGTCGCTCGAGCAGGCGGTGCGGGTCGCCACGGGTGACGTGCTGCGCCTGGAGCGCAGGCTGGGCGTGGCGCAGGCCGCGAGCGAGGACGTGCTGCGCTCCATCTCCGAGCGGGTGGGCGCCGGCAAGGCCGAGCCGGACACCTGGCGCGAGCACCTGGCGACGGTGAGGGCGGAGGTGGGCGCGACGGAGGAGGCGTTGCGCCAGGCCCGCAAGCGCGAGGCGGTGGCCCAGCAGCGGCTGGCGGAGGCCCGGGCGGCGCTGGCGCAGGGCGAGCAGCCGGAGACGAAGCTGCTCACCTCGGCGGAGATGGAGGTCAACCACCCCACGGGCGGCGCGGTGACGGTGGGCGTGGCGTACCTGGTGCCGTGCGCCGTGTGGCGGCCGGCCTACCGCGCCACGCTGCGGCCGGTGGAGGGCGGCGAGGCGGTGACGCTGGAGTGCGAGGCGGTGGTGTGGCAGCGCACGGAGGAGGACTGGAAGGACGTGGAGATGGCCTTCTCGACGGCGCGGCCCACGCTGGGGGCCGCCCCGCCGCGGCTGGTGGAGGACCGGCTGTACCTGCGAGACAAGACGCAGCAGGAGAAGCAGGTGGTGGAGGTTTCCATCCGGGAGGAGTCCATCCAGACGACGGGCGAGGGGGGCGCGAAGCCCACCTCGGAGATGCCCGGCCTGGACGACGGCGGCGAGGCGCTGACGCTCAAGGCGGCCCACCGCGTCACCCTGCCCTCGGACGGCTCGCCGCACCGCGTGCCGCTGTTCCAGTTCACCGCGCCGGCCACCTCGGAGCTGGTGGGCACGCCGGAGCACTCGCCGCTGGTGCACCGAGTGGCGCGCTTCGAGAACAAGGGGCCCTCGGTGCTGCTGGCGGGCCCGGTGGATCTGGTGCGCACGAGCGGCTACGTGGGCCGGGCGCAGCTCACCTTCGCCGGCGTGGGCGAGCGGGTGAAGCTGGGCTTCGGCAGCGAGGACGCGCTGCGCATCGCCCGCCAGGTGGAGACGAAGCTGGACACGAACCGCCTCACCGGCCGCAAGACGCGGACGCACTTCGTGAAGCTGTTCCTCTCCAACACCGGCAGCCGGCCCGAGCAGATCGCCATCGAGGAGCGGATGCCGGTGTCCGAGGTGGAGGCGGTGGAGATCGAGCTGCTCAAGGAGAAGGCGAAGCCCGCCCCGGCGAAGGTGAGCCAGGACGGCATCATCCGCTTCGAGCTGCCCTCGCCCGCTCGCTCGCAGCAGGAGCTGAACTTCGCCTACACGGTGTCCAGCTCCTCCAAGGTCGCCGGCCTCTGAGCTCGAGGCCGGCCGTCACGCCGTCAGCAGCTTGTCCAACGTGAGGGGCAGCGCTCGGATGCGCTTGCCCGTGGCGTGGTAGACGGCATTGGCGATGGCGGCGGCGACGCCCGTGATGCCGATCTCGCCGATGCCCTTGGCGCCGATGTCGTTCACGTACGGGTCATTCTCGGGAACGAACGTGACGTCGATGTCCGGGATGTCCGGGTTGACCGGCACGTGGTAGTCCGCGAGATCCTGGGTGATGAAGCGCCCGGTCCGCGTGTCCACCACGGACTCCTCCATCAGCGCCATGCCGATGCCCATGATGATGCCGCCCATCATCTGGTTGCGGGCGGTCTTCGCGTTCAGGATCGTCCCGGCCCCGTACGCGCCCACCCAGCGGCTCACCCGGACCGTTCCGAAATCCGGATCCACCCGCACCTCGGCGAACTGGGCGCCGAACGAGTGCATGGAGTACTGACCGCTCTGCGGCCCGGGCCCGGCGGTCTCCTGCGCCTCGAGCGACGGGAGCTTCTGGCGCTTGAGCAGCGCGGCATAGCTCTCCTTCTTCGCGCCCGAGACGAGCTCGCCGTTCTCCACCTGCACCTGCTTGGGATCGCTCCCCCGCAGCGGAGAGGCCGTATCCGCCACCGCGAGCGCGATGGCCTTGTCCCGGAGCGCGAGCGAGACGCGCTTCACCGCCGAGCCCACGCTGGAGGCCGTCCACGAGCCTCCCGAGACGGGCGTCTCGGGCATCTGGGTATCCCCCAGATCGAAGCGGACCTTGTCCGGCGGGAGCCCCAGCGCGTCCGCGGCGATCTGCGTCATCACCGTATAGGTGCCGGTGCCGATGTCCTGCGAGCCGGCGACGACGCGCACGGTTCCATCCGGCATGAGCGTGGCCTTCGCGGTGGCCTTCATCTGGCGGGCCGGGTACGTGGCCGTGGCCATGCCCCAGCCGATGAGGGTCCTCCCGTCCTTCATCGAGCCCGGGACGGGGTTGCGGCGGGCCCAGCCGAACTTCTCGGCCCCCACGCGGTAGCACTCCTTGAGCGACTTGCTGCTCCAGGGCTTCCCCGACTCGGGGTCCTTGTCCGCGTGGTTCTTGAGCCGCAGCTCCACCGGGTCCATGCCGAGCTTGTAGGCCAGCTCGTCCAGCGCGGACTCGAGCGCGAAGGTGCCGGAGGACTCGCCGGGAGCGCGGGTGAACGTCGGCGTGCCCATGGTCAGCCTCACGAGCCGGTGCGAGGTGATGATGCGCTCGCTGTCGTACAGCATGCGCGTCTGCATGCCGCACGGCTCGGTGAACTCATCGAACGTGGAGGTCGAGCTCGTCGACTCGTGACGGACGAGCAGCAGCTTCCCATCCTTGCGGGCCTGGAGTTGCACCCGCTGCTCCGTCTCGGGGCGGTAGCCCACGGGGCCGTACATCTGGTCGCGCCGGAGCACGAGCTTCACCGGCCGGGAGACGGCCTTGGCCGCCAGGGCCGCGAGCAGGGTGTGGGACCACACGGAGCCCTTGCTGCCGAAGCCACCACCGACGAACTTGCTGATGACACGCACGTTCTCCGGAGGCAGCCCGAGCAGCGCGGCCAGCCGCGCCCGCGTGCCGAAGACGCCCTGGGTGGAGTCGTACACCGTGAGGCGCTCACCCTCCCAGTGGGCGATGGTGGCGTGAGGCTCCATGGGGTTGTGGTGCTCGTACGGCGTCACGTACGTGGCGTCGATCTCGGCGTCCGGCTTCTCCTCCGAGGCCTTGCCATGATCGTGGTCGGCGGGCCTGCCGAGGATGTTCGCCGGCTTGTACGCCTGGGCCTTGGCGGCCTTCATGTTCGCCTTCGGCTTGTCCGCCCGGTACTGCACCTTCACCAGCGCGGCGGCGTGGGTGGCACGCTCGAAGGTGTCCGCGACGACCAGGGCCACGGGCTGGTGCTGGTAGTCCACGCGCCTGGTCTGCAGCGCGTGCACCACCTTGTCCACGGGGGTCTGCTTCTTGCTGGAATCGGTGGCGAGCTTCGGAGGCTTCTCCGGCGAGAGCACCGCGAGCACGCCCGGCGCCTTCTCGGCGGCCGTTGTGTCCATGCGCGTGATGGTGCCGTTGGCGATGGTGCTAGTCACGAGCACCGCGTGCGCCAGCCCCTGCAGCGGAAACTCGGCGGAGTACTTCGCCCCGCCTGTCACCTTCAGTCGCCCATCCACCCGGTCCAGCGGCTTTCCTACGGACTTGTCCATGACGAGCTCCGCTCCGTTCAGGCGATTTCAGCAACCATCGACAGGGCACGCACGAGCGTGCGCCTGGCGAGTTCGACCTTGAATGCGTTGTGCGTCCGAGGCTTGGCGCCCTTCAGCGCGGCGGCGGCGGCGGCCTTGAAGCGCACCTCGTCCGCCGGCTGGCCGATGAGGGCCTTCTCGGCCTCGCGGGAGCGCCAGGGCTTGGTGCCCACGCCGCCCAGTGCCACGCGCGCGTCCTTGATGGTCTTGCCGTCCAGCTCGACGGCCACCGCCGCCGAGGTGAGGGCGAACGCGAACGAGGCCCTGTCCCTCACCTTCAGGTAGCGGGAGCGGGCTGCGAAGCGAGAGGCCGGCAGCGTCACGTGGGTGATGAGCTCGCCGGGCTGGAGCACCGTCTCGCGCTCGGGGTGCGCGCCGGGCAGCAGGTGGAAGTCTCCGAACGCGACCTTGCGCTCGCCCTTGGGGCCGAGGACGTGCACGGTGGCATCCAGCACCGCGAGCGCCACGTTCATGTCCGAGGGGTTCGCGGCGATGCACTTGTCGCTGGTGCCCAGCACCGCGTGCATGCGGTTGAAGCCCTCGAGCGCTCCGCAGCCGGAGCCGGGCGCGCGCTTGTTGCAGGGCTGTGAGGTGTCCCGGAAGTACGCGCAGCGTGGGCGCTGGAGGATGTTGCCGCCCACGGTGGCCAGGTTGCGGACCTGCGGAGAGGCCCCGGCGAGCAGGGCCTCGGAGAGCACCGGGTAGCGCTCGCGCACGAGCGGGTGGTTGGCCAGATCGCTGTTGCGCACCAGCGCGCCGATGCGCAGCCCACCGTCCACCTCCTGAACCTCGCCGAGCGGCAGCCCGTTGATGTCCACGAGGAGGGCGGGGTTCTGCACGTGCAGCTTCATCAGGTCCACGAGGTTGGTGCCCCCGCCAATGGGCGCGGCATCCGTGGGCCGGGCGGCCAGCTTCTCGAGGGCGCCCTTCGCGTCCTGGGCAGCGGTGTAGTCGATGTGTCGCATGACCGTGCCTCCTCAGGCCTTCTTGCCGCGTCCGTCACGGACGGCGGCCACGATGTGGGGGTAGGCGCCGCAGCGGCAGATGTTGCCGCACATGCCCTCGCGGATGTCCGCGTCGGTCTGGCCCCAGGGCTCGCTGGCGAAGCCCACCGCGCTCATGATCTGCCCCGGCGTGCAGTAGCCACACTGGAAGCCGTCGTGGGCGAGGAAGGACTGCTGCATCGGGTGGAGCTGATCGCCCTGTGCGAGCCCCTCGATGGTGGTGATCTTCCTGCCCTGCTGCATCACCGCGAGCGTGAGGCACGAGTTCACGCGGCGACCGTCCACGAGCACGGTGCACGCGCCGCACTGGCCCATGTCGCAGCCCTTCTTCGTGCCGGTGAGCTGGAGCTGCTCCCGGAGCGCATCGAGCAGGGTGACGCGCGGCTCGACCTCGAGCGCGTGCTCCTTGCCGTTGACCTGGAGCTTGATGGGAACGGGGGGAACCGGGGGGCCCTCGATGCCCGGGGGCAGAGGGCTCGCCTCGGCGGTGCCGGGCAGGGAGAGGAGGCCGGTGGCGAGCAGGGCCCCGCCCACCACCGCGGTGCCGACGAACTCGCGTCGGGTCACCTTGCCATCTTCGAGGAATCCTGGCGTGCCGCCAGGCGCGCCATCGTCGTGGGGAGGCTGCTTCGGGTCGGACATGCGTGCAAACCCTCCAGGAGCCCGTGCGTAGCGCTCCGCGAGTGAACGCGACACGGCCCGGTGGCCGCGGTGTCCGTTTTACGACCTTGGGACAGTGCCTGAGTCAGACACTGCACATTGGCGGAGATAGGGCCGCATCCTGAGAACATGAGTGACAGGCCCCCACGGCGAACTGCCTCGTACGGTATGCGAAGTGTTCTCGCCCTCCACCGAGACGCTGGATCGGACCCGGAAGATGGGCTCGTACGCGCGCGAGGACGTCCAGCACCTGTGGCTCGTGGATCCGCGGCTGAGCCTGCTGGAGGTGTATTGGCTGGAGGCCGGGCGTTGGTCACGGCTGGGCGCTCGCCAGGGCACCCTCGCCGTACGTGCCGAGCCCTTTGAAGCCCTCGCCCTGGAGCTGGGCCTCCTGTGGGAGCGCTGAACTACCCTCCGCAGATGGGGAACGTGCTGGTGCGCACTCAGGATGCGCGCTGCATCAGCACTCCGGCGCGATCCAGCAGCTCGCGCACGCGAAGACCCAGGGCAATGTGTTCGGAGTTTGCGGCTGTGAAGCGTTCGGGCGTCAGGACGACGAGAGTGCCCGATGTTCCCACTGGCTTGATGCTCACGGGAGCGGGGAGCGGGGGGACGGTGCCGCGGCGCCGCGCGAAGTACGTCATCCACCCCACGCGCGACTCTTCCTTCTGAGCCTTGGGAATGAGGTCCATGGCGTACTGGGTGCTGACAATTCCCCAATCAGGCTCCCAGGCCGTGACCATGCATTCCAACATCTGAACCAACACCGGGGTGGTGAGCATCCGCTCCGCCGCCGCACCCTGCCATGGCAGGTCCAACAAGCAGACATTGTTGACCCACTCGCTGTAGCTGCCACAGGTGACTCGTAGCTTCGTCGCCTTGGAATCCGGCGACTGGTTCCAGAGCTCGAGGCTGAACCCGAGGTCTTCGATCACCTCCTTATCCTCATCCGTCCGGTTTCTGCCTCGCAGGAGCAGCGTCTCCAACTCCCCTCGGTCATCTATCCGCACCGGGTGGCCCGGGGAGCCGCGCGCCGCGCGGCCTTTGCGGAACCACTGCCCCAGCGATGGATCACAGCGGGCCAACATGTGGAGGAAGAGCTCCGCACGCTGAGCGCACGTATGGACGCTCTCCTGTCTCACCCCCCAATAAGCCCCCACGTAGTAGGACTCTCCGTGCATGCAATGTTCCCTCTTCAGGGTATTGGCGGAGTGAAGATGACCTGGATGTTCTCGATACCTGCTTGAGCGAAGTGCCTGCGGAGAATCCCGACCAGCTCGCGTTCAGCCACATGCCATTGGAGCGGGATACCCCGGGCCGCCCTCACCTGATTCTGAGCCTGGCTGATCAGCTCCTTGAAGTTTCCTGAACTCACGTACCACGGCTTGGGTTGTCCATTCTTCTCGAAGAACTCGAGGTAGCCTTCCGCCTTGGCCTCCCGGAGAATGCCCGCCTCGAACCCGTCGTACTCCACCTTTCCAACGAAGTAGACGTCATCCGCGGAGCGTCCGGTGATCTGCTCCTGATAGCGCCTGGCTCGTTCCGAGCCCGCGAACTTCTTGTGCTTCCATGCCCCAGGCTCTGTCCCGGCCTCGGGGCTGTCACCCTCCCTCGGAGCTCCCTCGGCAGCCATGAGGACATAGACGGCACCCGCGCCTGTCCCCAGCGCGGCCGTCGCGGAGCCTCCGGGCACCAACACCTGCTCGATCGTCAAGGCTCCTTCCGCCGTCAGCGACAGCACTGGCAGCTTCGACCCTAGAGCACCGAATGGTTTGGAATCCCAGCTAAGCGGCTTTGAGGAGGGGACGCTCCTCGTGCCGCTGCCAGGACTCAAGGTTCTGGATCGCGGCCGCACGGCGCAGGTCGAACGTGTTCTTGCGCACTCCTCGATAACGGGCTCGCGGTCCCTGGCGTCGAGCCACGTGCGCTAATCGATGTTCGACTCCCACCCGCTTCCTCAACCGCTGTCGGCCTGCCGGCGCCTCTTGGAGGAGTTGGAACTCGTCCTGCTTCTCACCAAGGAAGCCCAAGAGGCCGGAGCCGCCTCCGTCCTCCTTGGGCTCGGAAGATGGGCCACTTGCCGGGCGCGTGGCGGGAGATTCCCAGCCCATCCCAGGACGGGAGGACAGGAGGGCCCCACGCTCACTCTGGGCCCCCGTGGTGGAACAACCCGCCAACCACCCCACCGCCACCAATGCGAGCAGCCGGCGACAACCGCCTCGTCTGCTCGCCGCCCCGTCCCCGGCGCCATGGCTCACGCGCAGGTGAATGACCAGCGGCACTTGTCCGACAGGCACTCACGGTCCGACGCGCACGCCGCGCCGCGGGACTTCTTGTTCTGGCACTTGCCCGAGTTCGTCCCCCAGCCGCAGTACTGGTTCGTGGCGCAGTGCGAGTCGCTGTCGCACAGGCACGAACCCGTCGGGTTGATGTAGCAGTCCGCGCTGCACCGGTCCGTGGTGCACTCGCGATCCGCCTTGCACGCCTGCCCGTACGCCTTGGAGCGCGGCGTGTAGCACCACCCCGTCAGGTTCGCGCAGCCACCGCACGCCCCGGACTGGCACTGCCCATCCCGGCTGCACGAGTCCCAGTTCGCCTTCTTCGGCTTGCAGTCGTTGTCGCCAGGGCCCGGCGCCTCCTCCTGGCAGTAGCTCGCCGAGCCGCAGTCCCCATCGTCATTGCACACGCATCGCCCATCGAAGGTCGCGCACAGCACCGAGGTGCACTGGTCGCTCTGGCACTCTCCGTCGAAGCGGCAGCCCTGCCCCAGCACCTTCGAGTCCGGCGCGTACGCCGCTCCGCACACCGTGGGGTACTGCGCCTCGCGCGTCTCCTTCGACACGTAGGGGAGGATGCCGCTGGTGTCGATGTCGTTGGCCGGATCCGCCATGCCCGTGCGCACCGAGGTGGCGCGCTCCCACGTGCGGATGAAGGCTTCGGCCGAGTTCTCCAGCGCCGTGGTGTTCGCCCCCACCCGCTTCAGGTCCCGCACCAGGTCCGGCTCCAGGCCGATGTGCGCCAGGCCCTTCTCGTCGAACTCCGTCCCCAGCCGGCCCGGAGCGGTGATCGTCTGCTGGTAGGCCTGGGCGTCCGCCTCGGCCTGGAAGCCCGCCGAGCACGCCCCGTTCGGCCCGAAGCGCGGCCGCGTCTGCTGGATGAAGCCGTTGAGATCGCCTCCCAGCGCCATGGGCACCTTCAGCCCCTGGCGGCCGAACTCGTACGCCTGCGCCAGCGAGCGCGTGGAGCCCTGGCAGTTGTTGGGCACGCCGGACTTCGTGTACGTGAGCGTCTCGTCATGCGCGGTGCGCAGGCCGAAGATGCCGCCCGTCTGCCGCAGGTAGCGCACCACCCACGCCGGCGTCGTCTTCTCGTCGTCCGCCAGCTTCGGGTTCATCACCTCGCGGAAGTGGCCGTGGGAGATGATCAGCGGGTAGTACGTGTTGGCCTGCGCGATGGCGTACGTGTCCTGCACGCTGCGCTCGGACATGTGCGCGATGTCCACGAGCATGCCCTTGTTCATCATCGCCTGGACCAGCGCCTTGCCGTCCGCCGTCAGCCCCTTCACGTTGCGGCACGCGGAGTTCACGTCGAAGCCCAGCGTGAACGCGCCCGTCGTGATGCCGCAGTCGAAGTCGATGTGGCAGTTCTCCAGGAACTCGGCGGCCTGGAAGATGGCGTTGTGCGGCGCCGCGCCCGAGAAGCGGTTGTCCAGCTGGTGCACCGGCTGCAACGAGCGCACGCCCAGGTTGTAGAAGCGGTCCAGCTCCGCCCGCCAGTCCTTCGTCCCGAACAGCTTGCTCGTCTCGATGGAGAGCACCATCGCCATCCGGCCCGAGGAGATGATCTGCCGGGCGTGCGCCGGCGTGAGCGCGATCTCCACCCAGTCCGTGCGCGCATCGAAGGCCCGCGCCATCTGCACCTGCGCCTCGATGTCCGCCATCTCGTCACAGGGCCGCTTGAGGTTCTGGTACGGCAGCGCCTTGCAGAGGAACTCGTTGCTCACCAGCGAGACCACCACCAGGCTCAGCCCACCGGTGTGCGCCTGGCGCAGCCAGCCCTCCCACGACTGCTGGTGGCCGATGGTGTCCCAGCGAGGCCACTCGGAGGGCACCTCGCGCCGCCCCATGTGCAGGCCCGTGTCGCCCTGCGTGCCCTCGATCTTCCCGATGAACTCCGAGCCCACCGCGCCACCGATGCCGAACAGCGCCGCCAGCAGCGGGTTGGTGCTCAGGTCCACCCCGCCCGAGTTCGGGCACAGGTTCAGCATGCTGCTCAGGTCCATGCGCACCCGGGCATGGCTGCTCTCCGGCATGCCGCCGTCACAGCGGTTCAGCGTGCCCGTGTAGCTGCCGTGGAACCACCCGCCACCAAAGGCCTCCTCGGCGAACATGTGGTGGTGCAGATCCGCGAAGCCCGGAACGCCCACCCCCTGCGCGCTCGTCCCCAGCTCCTGGGGAGCCGACTCTTCTTCCACGGGAGCACAGCTCGGGAGGAGGACGAGCGTCAGCCCGAGGCTCAGGAGGCTCGGATACGCGTGGCGGAGAAGTCGCTGCATGCGGGGACTCCTGCTCTGACGGGGGAGGCGACCCTCATAGCGCCTCTCTCCCCCCCGGACGCAAGGTCCCTGGGGATTCCCCTAATCGGGTGTCGACACGAAGGGTCCACGCAGGCCTGAGCGGAAGATCGCCAGGCAGATCAGCGTGGGGATGGCGGAGAAGAGGACCAGCCCCACCTTGCCTCCCGTGGAGAGCGGCTCCCCGGACGTGTCCGGAAGGAAGAGGGCCGCGGCCACCGCCAGCCACCAGATGCCGCACAGCGACAAGCCCAGGCCGCCCATCGCCAGCTTGAGCCAGGACCAGAGGGTGCGCTCGGGCCGAGCGCGCCGGAGGGCGTACGCCGGCGGCTCCGTGACGCGCACGGTCATCGCGGCCTCCACTCCGCCCGCCATCATGCCCCCGGGCGTGACGACCACCCGCTCCGCCATCACCACCGAGCCAGCCACCAGCGGCCCCGCCGCCATGGCTGGACTGGCCACCTGCTGCTCGGCCTGCAGCGTCTTGTACAGCCGCCGCCCCCAGTGAACCTCGATGAAGAGGACCAGGAGCGCCAGGAAGGCATAGCCCGAGCCCGTGAACAGGAAGACGTCATAGGCGCCGTGCAGGAAGATGGCCGCGCCGAGCCCCGCCCAGAGCAGCCCGGTGCGCTGCTCCGGCTCCGCGAACCGCGCGCGCCCCAGGAACGCTCCCATCACCACGCCGGTGAAGGCGTGCCCCGGCACGGCGGTGACGGCGCGCAGCACGGCGACGCCCACGCCGTGCTCCCCCACATAGAGGATGTTCTCCAGGGTGGCGAAGCCCAGCGAGGCCGTGGCGCCGTAGACGACGCCGTCCAGCGGCTCGTCGAAGTGGTGCTTGCGCCACACGTACGCGCGCAGCACGAGGAACTTGAAGAGCTCCTCGGGGATGGCGGCGCCCAGCACGCCCTTCACGAAGGCGCTGCCCCACATGTCCCCGGCCATCCCCTGCCCCATGCCCTCGAGCAGCATCGCCACGGGCACCACGGGGATGCAGATGAGCGCGCCGAGCAGGAACGTCTTCAGCAGCATGCCCCGGGGCTCGGGGTTCTTGTCCCTCGCGTAGACGTACCAGAGCAGCAGCAGCGACGGGACGACCGCGGAACCCCCCAGCACGAGCACGGACATGCGCCCACGCTACCAGAGCCCGGACAGCCGACACGAGCGCCCCTCCGAGCCAGCAGCTCAGGCGCCGCTGGACACGGCCTTCTCGGCCGGCGGCTGCAGCGGCAGGTAGACGGTGAAGCAGGAGCCCTCGCCGGGCTTGCTCCGCACCGCGACGCGGCCTCCATGCGCGGTGACGATGCCGTGCACCACCGCCAGCCCCAGCCCGGTGCCCATCCCCAGCGGCTTGGTGGTGAAGAACGGCTGGAAGAGCCGGGAGAGCACCTCCGGCGACATGCCCGAGCCCGTGTCCCGCACCTCCATCCGCACCTGGTCTCCCTCCTGCCGCGTGGTGAGCTGGACCCGCCCGCCCGGCCCGGTGGCCTGCCCGGCGTTCACCAGCAGGTTCACCAGCACCTGGGCGATCTGCCTCGGCCGCCCCACCACCTTGCTCAGCTCTCCCAGGTCCGCCTCCACCTTGCAATGGCCGAGCTGCCCGTGGGCGATGCGCAGCGCCGCGCGCGCCTCCTCGTTCAGATCGTACTCGGTGGGGATCTCCGCATCGCCTCGGGAGAAGCGCCGCAGATCCGACACGATGGCGTTCACCCGGCGGATGCCGTCCAGCGTCTCCGGCAGCACCTCCGTCACGTACTCCTGGAGCGGGCCCGGCAGGCCCGGCTGCCGCTGCAGCTCCTTGTAGAGCGAGCTGACGTTGCTGGTGACGAAGCTCATCGGGTTGTTGATCTCGTGCGCGACGCCCGCGGCCATCATGCCCAGGCTGGAGAGCTTCTCCTGCTCCAGGGCGCGCTCGTGCGCCTTCTGCAGCTGCTCCTGCTGCACCAGCACCCGCCGCAGCATGATCTGGTGCAGGGCCGTCCGCCGGTCCGCCACCTGGAACGCGATGGCCGCCAGCACCGTGAAGGCCACGGGCAGCAGGGGATCGCATCCCCCCAGCAGCGCCACCGCGTCGACGAAGACCAGGTAGGCCAGGGCCCGCAGGCGCTCCCACCGCCCCTCTCCCTCGAACCAGAGCATGTTGAAGGGCACGTAGATCCAGAGCAGGACGGACCACTTCACCAGGGGGCCCAGGATCAAGAAGGACAGCGCGCTCACGCCCAGCCGCACCGTCTCGGCCCACGGGTACCCCACCCTGCGCCACACCCACTGGACGACCAGCGTGTTGCTGATGCCCACCACCAACAACACCGCCGCGAGCACGCCCACCACCCGCCACTGCCCCCAGAACTGGAAGATGAGCAGCAGGAACATGCCGAACCCGCCAATCCTCCGCAGGGAGTCGAGTTCACGGCGGAGGTAGTCGGGGCTGACTTCTGGAGGCGTGCTCATCGGTTGGGTCCAGCGACGAGCAGGAGCAGCACCGCGGGAGGCAACGAGGAGCGGTTGCTTCTGCCTGCCTGGAGCATAGCCCGCCGCGCGGACGCCAAATATCGGGGCCCGTCGATATCCACGGACATGGCCGGGCCCACCTGCCCTTCCAGACGGAGCGTCAAGCGGAGTTCTCATCCAACGACGCCCGGCTCCACACCTCCCCGGCGGGAGGGCCGGCGGCGTCCGCTATAGCGGATGAGTTGACTCCGTCCGTTATAGCGGATATTTGTTGACCATAATGACGTATCCCGAATCGAAACGCGCTCGCTGAGCCCACGCCTGCCTCCTGTTGCTCCGCGCGGTGCCGGGCAGCAGGCAGCAGCCTGGTCCTCTCCCGTGTCTTCGTCACCGCGCGGCCCGCCCTCCCTGCGAGGTGGCGGGCCTTTTGTTTCTCTTGGAGTTCCCGATGTCGCTGGCGCCCCCCTCTGCCGCAGTGCTCTCCCAGGAAGAGCTGGCCATCACCGCTCACGAGCTGAAGTCCGCGCCTCCCGAGCGCGTGCTGGCCTGGGCCGAGCGTCGGTTCGGCGCCAACGCGGTCATCGCCTCGAGCTTCGGCGCGGAGGACGTGGTCCTCATCGATCTGGCGCGCCAGCACGCCCCCAGCCTGCGCCTGTTCACGCTCGACACGGGCCGGCTGCCCCCGGAGACGTACGAGCTGATGGAGACGATCCGTAAGCGCTACGGGCTGGAGGTGGAGACCTACTTCCCCCAGCGCGAGCGGGTGGAGGCGCTCGAGTTCTCGCAGGGCTACTTCTCCTTCCGCAAGAGCATCGAGGCGCGCAAGGAGTGCTGCGCCATCCGCAAGGTGGAGCCGCTGCGGCGCGCGCTGGCGGGCCGGCAGGCGTGGGTGACGGGGCTGCGCCGGGAGCAGTCCGTCACCCGGACGGGCGTGGAGGTGCTGGAGCTCGACAAGGACCACGGCGGGCTGGTGAAGCTGAACCCGCTGGCGGCGTGGAGCGCGAAGCAGGTGTGGGCGTACATCCGGGAGAACGGCGTGCCGTACAACGCCCTGCATGATCGCGGCTACCCGTCCATCGGCTGCGCCCCGTGCACCCGCGCGGTGAAGCCCTACGAGGACGAGCGCGCCGGCCGCTGGTGGTGGGAGTCGGCCGAGAACCGCGAGTGCGGGCTCCACGTGAGCCGCTGAGCCGCCAGGAAACCCGCCATGGCCTCGCCTGACACCGCCACCGACTTTCCCGTGTGCCTGCGCCTGCGCGGCAAGCGGGTGCTGCTCATCGGCGCTGGGAACATCGCCGAGGGCCGCGCCCTCCAGCTCCTGGAGACCGGGGCGCGGCTGCGGATGATCGCGCCCCAGGCCACCGAGACGCTGCGGCGCCTCGCCACCGAGGGACGGCTGGAGCTGCTGGAGCGCCCCTATGCCCGGGGAGACCTGGACGGCCAGGCGCTCGTCTTCGTCGCCACGGATGATCGGCGGGTGAGCGAGGCCGTGGCGGAGGAGGCCCGGGCGCTGGGCATCTGGCTGAACGCGGCGGACGAGCCGGACCTGTGCGACTTCACGCTGCCGTCGGTGGGCCGACGCGGCGCCATCACCGTGGCCGTCTCCACCAGCGGCCAGGCCCCCGCGCTGGCGAGAGCGCTGCGGCAGCGGCTGGTGGAGCAGATCTCCCTCCACCACGTGCAGCTGGCCCGGCTCAGCGGGTGGCTCCGAGAGCGCCTGCCTCGGGGCCCGGCTCGCGGCCGGCTGCTGCGGCTGCTGGTGGAGGACGACATTGGCGGACAGCTGGCGAGAGGCCAGCGCCGGGCGGCCTGGGCCCGGCTCCGCGCGGAGCTGGAAGCGTTGGGAGAGCAGAGACCATGAGCAGCCGTACGAAGGGATGTGTGTACCTGGTGGGAGCGGGGCCGGGAGATCCGAGCCTGCTGACGCTGCGAGCCGCGAGGCTGCTCGCGAGCGCGGACACCGTGGTGCACGACCGCCTCATCCACCCGGGAGTGCTGGAGCACGCGCGTCCGCATGCTCGCCTCATCTACGTGGGCAAGGAGGGTGGCGGGGACTCGGTGCGCCAGGAGGACATCCACACGCTGCTCATCAGCCAGGCCCGGCTGGGCCGCGCGGTGGTGCGGCTCAAGGGCGGAGACCCGTTCGTCTTCGGCCGCGGAGGCGAGGAGGCGCTCGCGCTCGAGGAGGCCGGCGTTGCCTATGAGGTGGTGCCGGGTGTCTCCAGCATCGCGGCGGTGCCCGCGGCGGCGGCCATCCCCATCACCCACCGGGGCCTGTCGGGCTCGGTGACGTTCGCCACCGGGCACCTCGTGGAGGACACGCCGGACTGGGAGCACCTGGCCCGGGCGGAGACCCTGGTCCTCTTCATGGCGGGCCGGCGGTTGGAGGAGGCCACTCGCGCGCTGCTCTCCGCCGGGCAGTCGCCCGCCACGCTCGCCGCCGCCGTGGAGGCGGGCACCTGGGAGCACCAGCGCGTGGTGGAGGGGACGCTGGCGGACATCGCCTCGCGCGTGCGAGAGGCCGAGCTCGGCTCTCCCACGCTCCTCGTCGTGGGCGCGGTGGTCTCGCTGCGCTCGCGGCTGCACTCCCTGGCCGCCCAGGCCGGGGCGGCGGAGCTCGCTCCGCCGCGCGTCGCGGAGGCCGGTCATGAGTGAGTCCTCGTTCTCGCGTCTGTCCCACCTCTCGGTGCTGGAGGCGGAGAGCATCCACATCCTCCGCGAGACGGTGGCGGAGTTCGCCAACCCGGTGATGCTCTACAGCATCGGGAAGGACTCGCAGGTGCTGCTGCACCTGGCGCGCAAGGCCTTCCACCCGGCGCCCCTGCCCTTCCCGCTGCTCCACGTGGACACCACGTGGAAGTTCCGGGACATGTACGCCTTCCGGGATCGCTTTACCGCGCAGCACGGCTTCCGGCTGCTGGTGCACCAGAACCGCAAGGCGCTGGCCGAGGGCATGAACCCGTTCGATCACGGCAGCCAGAAGTACACGCACGCCGTGAAGACGCAGGCGCTGCTCGAGGCGCTGGCGATGCACGGCTTCGACGCGGCGTTCGGCGGGGCGCGGCGGGACGAGGAGAAGTCCCGCGCCAAGGAGCGGGTGTTCTCGTTCCGGGATCGCCACGGGCAGTGGGAGCCGCGCCGGCAGCGGCCCGAGCTGTGGAACCTCTACAACGGCCGCATCGACACAGGCGAGAGCATGCGCGTCTTCCCGCTCTCCAACTGGACCGAGCTGGACGTGTGGCACTACATCCTCGAGGAGCGCATCCCCGTGGTGCCCCTGTACTTCGCCGCCGAGCGCCCCGTGGTGGAGCGCAGCGGCAACCTCATCATGGTGGACGATGAGCGGATGCGCCTGAAGCCGGGCGAGCACCCGGTGATGAAGCGGGTGCGGTTCCGGACGCTGGGCTGCTACCCGCTGAGCGGCGCCATCGAGTCGTCCGCCACCACGGTCGAGGCCGTCATCGACGAGATGGTCAACGCCCGCCAGTCCGAGCGGCAGGGCCGGCTCATCGATCACGACGAAGAGGGCTCCATGGAGCTCAAGAAGCGCGAGGGCTACTTCTAATGGATACCGCACTCCAACCCACGCGAGACATCCAGGAGTTCCTGGCCGAGCACGCCCGCAAGGAGCTGCTGCGGCTGGTGGTGGTGGGCTCGGTGGACGATGGGAAGTCCACGCTGATCGGCCGTCTGCTCTACGAGTGCGACGGGCTGTTCGAGGATCAGATCTCCGCGGTCCGCCGCGCCACCGCGAAGCGCGCTGCGGCCAACGAGGGCGCCACCCACACGTCGGAGCTGCTGGCCCGAGGGCTCCAGGCCGCGGCCAGCGCGGAGCTGCCACGCGAGGAGGAGATCGACTTCTCGCTCTTCACCGACGGCCTGCGCGCCGAGCGCGAGCAGGGCATCACCATCGACGTGGCGTACCGGTACTTCTCCACGCCGCGCCGCAAGGTCATCGTCGCGGACACGCCGGGACACATCCAGTACACGCGCAACATGGCCACGGGCGCCTCCACGGCGGACGCGGCGGTCATCCTGGTGGACGCGCGGCTGGGCGTGCTGCCGCAGACGCGGCGGCATGCGTACATCGCCTCGCTGCTGGGCATCCCGTACCTGGCCGTCGCGGTGAACAAGATGGACCTGGTGGACTTCGACCGGGTCATCTTCGAGCGAATCGGCGCGGAGCTGGCCGAGTTCGCCCGGACGCTGGGGTTCACGCAGGTGCGCCTGTTCCCCGTCAGCGCGAGCAAGGGGGACAACATCACCCGCGCGAGCGCCCGTACGCCCTGGCATGAGGGCGGCACGCTGCTGGGCTGGCTGGAGTCCCTGCCCCACCAGCGCCGGCAGGACGAGGCCCCGTTCCGCTTCCCCGTCCAGTACGTGCTGCGCCCGCACCTGGACTACCGCGGGTTCGCCGGGCAGATCGCCTCGGGCACCGTGCGCGTGGGGGATGAGGTGATGGTGCTACCCTCGCAGCGGAGGACCCGGGTGGCGGCCATCGACACCTTCGAGGGCTCGCTCCAGGAGGGCAGCGCGCCCTTCTCCGTGACGCTGCGCCTGGCCGACGAGGTCGACGTCAGCCGCGGGGACGTGATTGCCCACATCGCCCAGCCGCCCAGGGCGCTCCAGCGCCTCGACGCGATGCTGGTGTGGTTCGGCGAGCAGCCCCTGGATGGCGCTCGCCGCTACCTGGTGAAGCACACCTCGCGCACCGTCCCGGCGACGCTGGAGAAGATCCTCTGGCGCAAGGACCTCGAGAACCTCACCGAGGTTCCCGCCGAGACGCTGTCGCTCAATGACATCGGCAAGGTGCGGCTCGTCTGCAAGCGCCCCCTGCTGTGCGACCCCTACCAGGACAACCGGACCACCGGGGCGTTCATCGTCATCGACGCGCTCACCCACGACACCGTGGCGGCGGGGATGATCCTCGGCGCCGCGGAGTCGGAGAGTGGCGCCCCGACGGGCTCGCTCGTCACCGCCCGGGAGCGCCGCGAGCGGCTGGGCCAGCGCGGTGGAGTCGTCCTCCTGCCGGAGGCGCCGGAGGCCGAGGAGCGGGCGTTCCAGCTGGAGCGTCGCCTGTTCGACCAGGGCCGGCACGTCACGGTCGTCCGAGGTGACACGGAGGTGGCGCTGACGCTGGCGGAGACGGGACTCATCGCCCTGCTCCACACCGTGGCGCCGCAGGCCCGGCGCGCGCTGAGAGATCAGCTCCGGGATGCCGGGCTTGGCGGCGTGGAGCTGGAGCCCTCGGCCGAGCTCGACGGCTGGGTGCGTCAGGTCCAGGCCGCGCAGGAGAAGGACTCATGAGCTCGCTTCCCGCCAAGGGGCCGGCGCGACCCTCCGGGCAGGCGCCCTCCGTCACGCCGTTCGTGACCGCGCTGCTGGGTGAGGAGCGGAGCGCGCTCCTCCAGCGGGTGGTGGAGGGGCTCGCGCCCGAGACGCTGAACTGGCTGAGCGGCTATCTCGCGGGGCTGGCCGCGCAGCGTGGCCCTCAGGAGCTCACGGCGGCCCCCGTGCCCCAGGCCGCCCCCGAGCAGTGGCTGACCATCGTCTATGGAACCCAGACGGGGAACAGCAAGCTGCTGGCCGAGCGCCTCAAGCACCAGGCGGAAGCCGCGGGCCTCTCGGTGCGCTTCTACCGGGCGGGGGAGTACCCGGTCCGGGAGCTGCAGAAGGAGCGCCTGCTCTACGTCGTCATCAGCACCCAGGGAGACGGAGATCCGCCGGACGACGCGCGCGGCTTCGTCGAGTTCATCCTCGGCAAGCGGGCCCCGAAGCTCGAGCAGCTCCGCTTCTCGGTGCTGGGGCTTGGGGACACGAGCTACCCCAAGTACTGCGAGATCAGCCGCAAGCTCGATGCGCGTCTCGCGGAGCTCGGGGCCACCCGCCTGCTGGATCGCGCCGACTGCGACGTGGACTTCGAGCCCGTGGCGAAGGGCTGGCTCGACCAGGCCGTGGGCCGCGCGAGCGAGACACTCGAGGCCCGGACCACCGCCGTGGTCACCCCGCTGCGCGGCCCCGCGCCCGCTCCGGCGCCCCGGTTCGGGCGTGACGCTCCGTACTCGGCGGAGCTCCTCGCCAACCAGCGCATCACCGGCCGTGGTGCCCTCAAGGACGTGCGGCACCTGGAGGTGTCGCTGGGCGACTCAGGGCTGAGCTACGAGCCCGGAGACTCGCTGGGCGTGTGGCCTCGCAACCCGCCCGAGCTGGTCGGCGAGTTCCTGTCGGTGCTCTCGCTCGACGGCGGCGCGGAGGTCTCCCGTGATGGGCGCACCCAGCCCCTGCAGCAGTGGCTGGAGCAGGAGCTGGAGCTCACCCGGCTGAGCCGCCCGTTCCTGGAGCGACATGCCGCGCTCGCTGGCAGCACGGAGCTCCAGCGCATGCTGACTCCGGAGGGCGCCGAGACGTTCCGCGCGCTCCTCAAGAGCCACCAGGTCATCGATCTGCTCCGCTCCTGGACGGCGCCGTGGACGGCGGAGGAGCTGGTCCGCACGCTGCGGCGGCTGACGCCCCGGATGTACTCGATCGCGTCCAGCCAGAAGCGGGTCGGCGCGGAGGCGCACCTCACCGTGGCGGTGGTGGACTACGAGGCCTTCGGGACGCGGCACCGCGGAGCGGCGTCGACCTTCCTGGCCACCCGGGCGGACGGACAGGACCGGGTGCCCGTCTTCATCGAGTCCAACGATCGGTTCCGCCTGCCCGCGGATCCGGACCGGGACATCATCATGATCGGCCCGGGGACCGGCGTGGCGCCCTTCCGCGCCTTCGTGCAGGAGCGCGCCGAGGTGGGCGGACGCGGCCGCAACTGGCTCTTCTTCGGCGAGCAGCACTTCCGCTCGCAGTTCCTCTACCAGACGGAGTGGCAGGAGGCCTTGAAGAAGGGCGAACTGCACCGCATCTCGCTGGCCTTCTCCCGCGACCAGGCGGAGAAGATCTACGTGCAGCAGCGCCTGCGCGAGGCGGGCAAGGACGTCTACGCGTGGCTGGAGGGCGGCGCCCACCTCTACGTGTGCGGCGAGGCCCAGCGGATGGCGCCAGACGTCCACGCGGCGCTCCTGGACATCATCTCCACCCAAGGGGGCCGGAGCCGCGAGGACGCGGCGGCCTGGCTCGACACCCTGCGAGACGAGCAGCGGTACCAGCGCGACATCTACTGAGCGAGCAGAGACATGAGCACGAACAAGCCCCCGGCGCTCTCCGAGACCGAGCACATCAAGGCGAAGAGCAACTTCCTGCGCGGGACGCTCGCCGAGAGCCTGGCCGACCCGGTGAGCGGCGGACTGGCCGCGCCCGACACCCAGCTCATCAAGTTCCACGGCAGCTACCAGCAGGATGATCGGGATCTGCGCGAGGAGCGCCGGCAGCAGAAGCTCGAGCCGGCCTACGACTTCATGATCCGCACCCGCCTGCCTGGAGGCGTCTGCACGCCGGCCCAGTGGCTCGCGCTGGACGCGCTCTCGAAGCGGTATGCGAACGGCACGCTGCGCATCACCACGCGCCAGGCCTTCCAACTCCATGGCGTCATCAAGACGGACCTCAAGCCCACCATCGCGGGAATGAACGCGGCGCTGATGGACACGCTGGCCGCCTGCGGAGACGTCAACCGCAACGTGGTGTGCAACCCGAACCCGGTGGACTCGCGCGTGCACGAGGAGGTGTACCGCTGGGCGGTGCGCCTGTCCGAGCACCTGCTGCCGAAGACGCAGGCCTACTACGAGATCTGGCTGGACAAGGAGAAGGTGGCCGGCGGCGACGAGGAGCCCATCCTCGGCTCCACCTACCTGCCCCGGAAGTTCAAGGCCGCTATCGCGGTGCCGCCCATCAACGACGTGGACGTCTTCTCGCAGGACCTGGGCTTCATCGCCATCTACGAGGAGGACCGGCTGCTCGGCTTCAACGTCGTCGTCGGCGGCGGCATGGGCGCCACCCACGGCGACGCCGCCACCTTCCCGCGCCTGGCGGACGTCATCGGCTTCGTTCCGCCCGAGCAGATGCTCGTGGTCGCGGAGAACGTGGTGAAGGTCCAGCGGGACTTCGGGGACCGGACCAACCGCAAGCACGCGCGGCTGAAGTACACCATCGAGGATCGAGGCATCGCCTGGTTCGTGTCCGAGTTGGAGAAGCGGCTCGGCTTCTCCCTGCAGCCCGCGCGTCCCTTCACCTTCGAGCACAACGGCGACCTGTTCGGGTGGAAGCAGGGCCATGACGGGCGCTGGCACCTGACGCTGCGCCTGGAGAGCGGCCGGGTGGCGGACCTGCCCGGCGCGAAGCTGCTCACGGGGCTGCGGGAGATCGCCCGGGTGCACAAGGGCGACTTCCGGCTCACGCCGAACCAGAACCTCGTCATCGCGGGCATCCCGCCCGAGTCTCGCGCGGAGATCGAAGCGCTCGTGGCGGCCCATGGCCTGGATGGCTTCCTCCGCTCGAGCCCGCTGCTGCTCAACGCGCTCGCCTGCGTGGCGCTGCCCACGTGCGGCCTGGCCATGGCCGAGGCCGAGCGCTACCTGCCCACGATCGTCAGCCGGATCGAGGAGCGCCTGGCGGTGCATGGCCTGGAGAAGGAGAAGCTCCTCCTGCGCATCACGGGATGTCCCAACGGTTGTGCGCGCCCCTACCTGGCCGAGATCGCCCTCGTGGGAAAGGCTCCAGGCCGCTACAACCTGTTCCTGGGCGGAGATGTGCGTGGCCAGCGCCTCAACCGCCTTTATCGCGAGAACATCGACGAGGCCGGCGTCCTCGGGGCGCTCGAGCCGCTGTTCGCCGCCTACGCGCGGGAGCGCCAGCCCGGTGAGGGCTTCGGCGACTTCACGGTGCGCGCGGGCCACGTCTCCTCCCCTCCTCCTTCTCTTCCGAGCTGACCTATGTCCCCCATTGCTCATGAGCGCCGCTCCCTCTCCTGGCTGCTGAGCTCCTCCCTGCTGATCCTCCTGCCCGGCCTGCTGCTGGCGCTGAGCGCGTGCTCGAAGCCCAGCAACGCGGCGGGCGAGCCCCTTACCCTGCTCAACGTCTCCTACGACCCGACGCGGGAGCTCTACGAGGAGTTCAACGCCGCCTTCGCGAAGCACTGGGAGGCGACGCACGGCACGAAGGTGTCCATCAAACAGTCCCACGGCGGCTCGGGGAAGCAGGCGCGCGCCGTCATCGACGGGCTGGATGCGGACATCGTCACGCTGGCGCTCGCCTATGACGTGGACATGCTCCACGACAAGGGGAGCCTGATCCCGGAGAACTGGCAGACGCGGCTGCCGAACAACAGCTCGCCGTACACCTCCGCCATCGTCTTCGTGGTGCGCAAGGGCAACCCCAAGAACATCCGCGACTGGGAGGATCTCATCCAGCCGGGCCTCGCCGTCATCACTCCCAACCCGAAGACCTCGGGCGGAGCGCGGTGGAACTACCTGGCGGCCTGGGGCCACGCCCTGCGCAAGGCCGGCGGTGACGAGGCCAAGGCCCGCGAGTTCGTCTCCAGCCTCTACCGCAACGTCCCGGTGCTGGACTCGGGCGCGCGAGGCTCCACCACCACCTTCGCCGAGCGCGGCCTCGGGGACGTGCTCATCGCCTGGGAGAACGAGGCGCTCCTGCTCACCGACGAGGTGGGCAAGGACAAGTTCGAGATCATCGTCCCGTCCGACACCATCCTCGCCGAGCCGCCCGTCACCATCGTGGACAAGAACGTCGATCGGCGGGGGACCCGGGCGGTCGCGGAGGCCTACCTCCAGTACCTCTACTCGGACGCGGGCCAGGAACTGGCCGCGAAGCACCACTACCGCCCGCGCTCGCAGGCCATCGCCGCGAAGTACGCCAGCCACTTCCCCACCGTGAGCCTCTTCACCATCGATGAGGTGCTCGGCGGCTGGAAGAAGGCGCAGAAGGCGCACTTCGACGACGGCGGCGTGTTCGATCTCATCTACGCTCCCAAGGCGCAGTGAGCCGCAGCCCCGCCATGGCCTCCCGCGCTCGCCGCCGCATCCTCCCCGGCTTCGGACTGTCGCTGGGCATGAGCTGGCTCTACCTGGGCCTGCTCGTGCTCCTGCCGCTGTCCGGCCTGTTCCTGAAGACGTTCACCCTGACGTGGGCGCACTTCTGGGAGGCCGTGGCCTCGCCGCGAGCCCTGGCCGCGTACCGGCTCACCTTCGGAGCCGCGGCGGTGGCCGCGCTGCTCAACGCCGTGTTCGGTCTGCTCGTGGCCTGGGTGCTGGTACGCTACCGCTTCCCCGGCAAGAGCCTGGTGGATGCCCTGGTGGACCTGCCGTTCGCCCTGCCCACGGCGGTCGCGGGGCTGACGCTCACCAGCCTGTACTCGCGCAACGGCTGGTATGGGCACTACCTCGAGGCCGCTGGCATCCAGGTGGCCTTCACCTCCCTGGGTGTGGTGGTGGCGCTCACCTTCATCGGGCTGCCCTTCGTGGTGCGTACCGTGCAGCCGGTGCTCGAGGACATCGACGCGGACGTGGAGGAGGCGGCCGCCACGCTCGGGGCGACGCCCTGGCAGACCTTCACGCGCGTCATCTTCCCCGCCGTCCTGCCGGCGCTGCTGAGCGGCTTCACCCTGGCACTCGCGCGAGCCATCGGTGAGTACGGCTCCGTCGTCTTCATCTCCGGCAACATGCCCATGCGTACGGAGATCGCTCCGCTGCTCATCGTCACGCGGCTGGAGCAGTACGACTACGCGGGTGCCACGGCCATCGCGGTCGTGATGCTCACCGCCTCGTTCGCGCTGCTGCTGGCCATCAACCTGCTCCAGCGCTGGACCCAGCGCCGGTTCGAAGTCCGGCCCGGATAGCTCCCATGCATGCCCCCTCGCTCCAACTCCAACGCAGGGCCCATGTCCAGGCCAGCTCCGCGCCGCTGCGCTGGCTGCTGATCGGTGGCGCCCTGCTGTTCATGGGGCTGTTCCTGTTCGTCCCGCTGGTGGCGGTCTTCACCTTCGCCTTCCAGAAGGGCGTGGGTGAGTACCTGAGCGCCCTGGCGACGCCAGAGGCCTGGGCCGCCATCCGGCTGACGCTGCTGGCGGCGGTGATCGCCGTCCCCATCAACCTCGTCTTCGGCCTGGCCGCCGCGTGGCTCATCGCCCGGTTCAAGTTCCGCGGGAGGGACCTGCTCCTCACGCTGATCGACCTGCCCTTCAGCGTCTCGCCGGTGATCGCGGGCCTCATCTTCGTGCTGCTCTTCGGGCGGCAGGGGTGGCTGGGGCCGTGGCTGGCCGAGCATGACATCCACATCATCTTCTCCGTGCCCGGCATCGTGCTGGCCACGCTCTTCATCACGTTCCCCTTCGTGGCGCGCGAGGTGCTGCCGGTGATGCAGGCCCAGGGCAGCGACGAGGAGGAGGCGGCCCTCACGCTGGGCGCGAGCGGCTGGACCACGTTCCTGCGCGTGACGCTGCCGAAGGTGAAGTGGGGCGTGCTCTACGGCGTCATCCTCTGTAACGCGCGAGCGATGGGCGAGTTCGGCGCCGTGTCGGTGGTGTCCGGGCACATCCGCGGCGTGACCACCACGCTGCCGCTCCACGCGGAGATTCTCTACAACGAGTACGACTTCGTCGGCGCCTTCGCCGCGGCCTCGCTGCTGACGGTGCTCGCGCTCGTCACCCTGGTCTTGAAGAAGTACGTGGAATGGAAGGCGGAAGCCTCATGAGCGTCATCGTCGAGAGACTGACCAAGCGCTTCACCACCGGGGGCACTCCGGCTGTCTCGGACGTGTCCTTCCGGGCGCCAGCGGGCGCCATCACCACGCTGCTGGGCCCGTCGGGCGCCGGCAAGTCCACGCTCCTGCGGCTCATTGCCGGGCTGGAGTTCCCGGACGAAGGCAGCATCCAGATCGACGGGGTGGACTGCACGAGCCTGCCCGTGCAGAAGCGCGGCATCGGCGTGGTGTTCCAGAGCTACGCGCTCTTCAAGCACATGACGGTGCGGGAGAACATCGCCTTCGGGCTGAGCGTCCGTCGGCTCCCGCGCGCGGAGTCCGAGGCGCGCGTGGACGAGATGCTCAAGCTGGTGCAGCTCGAGGAGCTGGGGCAGCGCTACCCGGGCCAGCTCTCGGGCGGACAGCGGCAGCGCGTGGCGTTCGCGCGAGCCCTGGCCATCCGTCCGAAGCTGCTCCTGCTGGACGAGCCCTTCGGAGCGCTGGACACGCGCGTCCGCGTGGAGCTGCGCGAGTGGCTGCATGAGCTCCACGTACAGACCGGTGTGACGACGCTGCTGGTGACGCACGACCAGGAAGAGGCGCTGGAGATCTCCCAGCACGTGGTCGTCATGGAGGAAGGCCGCGTGGCCCAGGCCGGCTCGCCCGCGGACATCTACGACCGGCCCGCCACGCCGTTCGTCGCCTCCTTCGTCGGCGGCACGAGCATCCTGAAGGGCCACGTCCGCGAGGGCCGGGCCGAGCTGGGCTCGCTCATCGTCGCCGCGCCCGAGAGCGCGCAAGAGGGCCAGGCCGTGCGCGCGTTCGTCCGGCCGCACGACATCAAGCTGGCGAAGAAGCCGCACGGCAACACCGTGAATGGCGTCAACGGCACCCACGGAGCCAATGGGGTCTCCACGGGCCGTGTGGAGCGGCTCAAGCCCGTGGGCGGACACGTGAAGGTCCTGCTCAAGCTGCCCACGGGAGACACCGTGACGGTGGAGGTGCCACGCAACGAGTTCGATCAGCTCGGCGTGGTGGAGGGAGACTCCGTGCACGCGGACGTGCGCACCGCCCGCGTCTTCGTGGGAGACTTCTCCATCTGAGCGCTGTTCGCCTCAGCCCCTGGTGACTGCGCCCCTCACAGTGGGGGGGTGCGCCCTCTGCGGTGCGACACCCGCCCTCCTCGGGCGATATCTCCAAGGCGCTGGGATTCCTGAAAACCATGCACGCACTATGGAGGCGCGGAAGTTGCTCTTCCGCACGCTCCCTTGGCCTCGGTTCTCCAGGAGTGCATGCATGCGCAGACACCTGTTCATCGCCTTGATGGTCCTCGCCACCGGCTTCGTGGGTTGCACCTCGTCTCCCGAGGAAGAGGAGACACCGGACGGAGGCACCGGCGCGGACGCGGGTGGACAGGATGGGCCAGATGGGGGCCTCCACACGGGCCCCGGAGATGGAGGCACGGATGGCGGAGTGCCTCCCTGCGAGGCCTTCGGGCGCTTCGGGGCGCCGACGAACACGTTCACGCTGCCTGCGCCGAACAGCGGCGGCGAGCTCTACATCCCGGACGTGCAGGCGCGCTTCCCCTCGGTGGACTGGAGCACGCTGGATCGGCTCTACGTCCAGGCGGGGAACTACACGCTCATCAACCTGGGCAACCTGCCGACGCGCACGGCGGACCGGCCGCTGATCATCACCAACAAGGGCGGGCAGGTGCTGATCCGGCCTCGGGCGGGAAGCACGCAGGGCTACATCTGGTCGATGGGGGGCGGCAGGAACTGGGTCCTCACGGGCCGGTACGATCCTGTCTCGGGCACTGGCCACGAGGACTTCCCGGGCCACCGGTGCGGCGCCTACGCGACGTCGCGCAACCGCTATGGCTTCCTGAGCGATGACATATTCCTGAACGGCGGGCACATGGGCCTGGGGATCGGCGATGCCAGCCACTTCGAAGTGGAGTTCGTGGAGATCACCCGCTCGGGCTTCGCGGCGCTGCGCATCAACCGGGCTGGCAGTGGAGGAACGGTGCCGCCGCTCGAGGGCATCAAGCTGCACGATCTCTACATCCACGACACGGCCAGCGAGGGCATCTACGTCGGCTCGACGCAGGCCCCGCCGACGCCGCTTGGGGCCCAGCTGAAGGTCTACAACAACCGGTTCGTGCGCACCGGCACCGAGGCGCTCCAGGTGCAGAACCTGGGAGAGGGCGCGGAGATCCACCACAACGTCTTCGCCTTCGGCGCGATCGACTGGCGTGCGGCCTTCCAGACCTACCAGGACAACAACTCGCAGGCGCAGGTGCGGGGCGGGGACATCCGCTTCCACCACAACGTCTTCCTGGGCGGGGCGGGCGCGCTGCTGAACTTCTTCGCCGGCCCGGAGGCAGGGGACGCGCCGCTGAACGTGCGGTTCACCGACAACTACTTCGCGGACACGCTGAGCCTGGGGCTCTACTTTGGCGGCACGTCCGGTGCGGGCTCCAGCTACCTCTGGGAGCGCAACGCGTTCCGCGGGCTCGACTTCGGCTACTCGAGCGTCTACCCGACCGCGACGGATCCGGGTGTCGTCTTCAGGCTCGCGGGCACGATCACCTCTCCCGTCACGTTGAAGGACAACCGGTGGGAGGGCCCGCGCAAGCTCGTCCAGGGGCTCAACGGAGGGAGTGGCAGCGCGGGAGTGGTAACCGCGACCGGCAACGTGAACGGCACCGTCCCGGTGCTGCAGTTCGTCAACACAGGGCTGCCCGCGGGAACCACCACGCGACAGCTCGAGATGTGGACGGACCGCGCCACCCTGGCCCCGAACACTCCGGAGGTGACGTACCCGGCGGGCGCGCTGGTGATGCACGACGGGCAGCTCTACCGGGCGCGCTCCACCAACACCAACAAGGTGCCGCCGGAGAATCCAGCCCTCTGGGAGCTCCTGCCTCTGCCGGTCGATGACTTCCGCACGGAGCGCGGCAGCGAGTGGGCCCAGCGAGGGGTCGGCCTGCTGGACCCCGCGCCCTGATCCGCGCATCCAAGGAGTGGTCCCAGGGAGAGCGGGACGCCGGGGCGGGCGGACCCGTCAGCGACGGGGGGACCCGCCCCGCAGCGAGGGACCCGCGACCTGTGTTCCCGGGCTGTGGGTCCGTGAGCTGCTCTGCCCGAGCCCGTACGGCGCCACCCGGACCGCAGGCCGAGGGTGCGAATCAGCTCAGACGTGGAGCTCCCGGCTGAGAGGGAGCTCGCGGTAGCGCTTCCCGGTGAGCGCGAAGATGGCGTTCGCGATGGCCGGAGCCACGGGCGGCACCCCCGGCTCGCCGATGCCTCCCGGCGGCCCGTCGCTCTGGATGATGTCGACGTGGATCTTCCGCGGCGCATCGCCGATGCGCACCAGCTTGAAGTCGCGGAAGTTCGACTGCTGCGTCACGCCGCCCTTCATCGTGATGGCGCCGTGGAAGGCGATGCTCATCCCGAAGACGACCGAGCCCTCCATCTGGGAGCGGACGCGATCCGGGTTGATGACCGTGCCGGCATCCACCACGACCCAGGCCTCGTCCACCGAGATCTTCCCGCTCTTGTTGCGCACCACCGACGCCACCACCGCCACGTACGAGAGGAAGCTCCGGTGCGCCGCGAGCCCCAGGGCCCGGCCGTCCTTCTTCCGGTCGCTCCAGCGCGACAGCTCCGTGACGCGCTCGACCACGCGGCGCAGGCGCCCGGCGTCCACCGGGTGCTGCTCCACGGACATGCCGTAGTTCGGCAGCTTCTCGATGCCGAGCTCCTTCAGCGTCGCCACTCGCGGCGGCCCGATCAGCTCCAGCCGCACGTCGCGAGGATCCTCCGCCCGGGCGTGGGCGAGCTCGTCGATGAACGAGTTCACCGAGAACGCGTGGAAGATGTTGTACACGGACCGCAGCCAGCCGATGCGCGTATAGGCGGTCGCATCGCAGGCCTCCGCGCGGACGTTGGGCACCGAGAGCGCGAGATCCAGCACGCCCTGCTGCAGATCTCCCGCCCCGGGCTTACCCGGCGCGCCGAAGAGCGTTCCGATCGATGGGAACGCCGTACGATGCCGCCAGGCGACGACCTTGCCCTGGGCGTCGAGACCCGCGCTCAGCCGCTGCGCGCTCACGGAGTGGTAGAAGTCGTGCTGGACGTCGTCCTCGCGCGTCCACTGCACGCGCACCGGCACGCCCACCTCCCTGGCCAGCCACGCCGCCTCCGAGACGAAGTCCGCCTTGGACTTGCGCCCGAAGCCGCCTCCCAGGAACGTGACGTGGACCTGGACCTTGTCCTCGCCGAGCCCCAGCACACGCGCCGCCTCCGTGCGCGCCGCCTGCGGGTTCTGCGTGGGGGCCCACACCTCGCAGGCGCCGTTCTCGAAGCGGGCCACCGCGACCGGCGGCTCCATGGGCACGTGCGGCAGGTGGGGGATGTGGTAATCGGCCTCGATGACGCGCGCGGCCTTGGCCAGGGCGCTGTCGACGTCACCCACGTTGCGGACCGGAGTCCCCGGCGCCTGGATGGACGCGATCAGCGTCTGCTTGTACTGCTCGGAGTCATAGACGGCGTTCTCGCCATTCTCCCAGGTGATCTCCAGCTCGGCCCGGCCCTTCATGGCCGCCCACGTGTTCTCCGCGAGCACCGCGACGCCGCCCCAGGGCTGGAAGACGTAGGGCTTCTTCGGCACCGGGAGCTCGATGACCTTCTTCACGCCCGGGATGGCCAGCGCGCGGTTGGCGTCATACTTCGTCACGCGGCCGCCCACCACCGGCGGACGAGCGATGACCGCCGTGAGCATGCCGGGCAGCTTCACGTCGGCGCCAAACACCGCCTTGCCCGTGACGTAGGCCGGACCGTCCAGCAGCGGCAGCGCCTGTCCCACCCGGCGCAGCTCGGACTTCGGCCGCAGCTTGACGTCCGTGGGCTTGGGCACCGGCAGCTTGCCCGCCTCGAGCGCCAGCTCTCCGAAGGCGAGCTTGCGCTGGCTCCCCTTGTGCGTCACCACGTGGTCGGCCGCCACGCAGTCGTCCGGAGACACCTTCCACCGCTTCGCCGCGGCGGCCACCAGCATCGTGCGCACCGTGGCGCCCACGCGGCGCATGTCCTCGTAGATGCCACGCACGCTGTTGGAGCCGTCCGTGTTCTGGTCTCCGTAGGCCTTGTCGCCATCGGCCTGGACGATCTTCACCCGCGCCATGTCCGCGCCGATCTCATCGGCGATGAGCACGGGCAGCGAGCTGCGGATGCCCTGCCCCATCTCGGAGCGGTGACAGACGATCGTCACCAGCCCGTCGGGGGCCACGTGCACGAAGACGTTCGGGTTGAGGCCGGGGGCGGACTTCTCCACTTCCGGAGAGCTCGTCTTCGGCTTGGGCGAGGCGCTGCCGGAGGGCTCGTTCGTCGCCTTCTGCGCCTCGCTGTCAGTCGAGAAGAAGCCGAGGGCCAGACCCCCGACGGAGAGGTTCAGCCCCGCGAGGAAGGACCGCCGGGCGATCAACATGGGCCTGTCGCTCATCGCGTCCTCATCCCCCCTCGGGCAGCCCGGCGGCCTTCTTCACGGCCGCGCGGATGCGCGTGTACGTGCCGCAACGGCACAGGTTGCCCGCCAGGGACTGATCGATCTCGGCATCCGTGGGCTGGGGCTTGTTCTTCAGCAGCGCCGCCGCCGTCATGATCTGCCCCACCTGGCAGAAGCCACACTGCGGCACGCCCATGTCCACCCAGGCGCGCTGCAGCGGGTGGTTGCCGTCCGGCGACAGCCCCTCGATGGTCGTCACCGACTTACCCTCCGCGCGGCGGATGGGCGTCACGCACGCGCGCACCACGCTGCCATCCACGTGCACGGTGCACGCACCGCACAGCGCCTGGCCGCAGCCGTACTTCGTGCCCGTCAGGCCCAGCACATCGCGCAGCGCCCAGAGCAGCGGCATTTCCGGATCGACATCGAGCTCCTGCTCGACGCCATTGATGCGAACTCGAATGCTCACGGCCGTGCCTCCTCGCTCGGGCACTCCGCGCCCGTCTCCACCCATGCGGCGACAATCGCCCCGAAGCGTTCCTGCGTCCCAGGAGCCGGCTCACGCCCCGCGCCCGGCCTCCAGCCCCAGCCCACCAGCTCGTCGTGCGCGTTGTGCTCGACGATCTGCGCCAGCGTCTTGCCGCCGTTGCGGGACTTGTCCTTCATCTGCTCGCACACCGCGCGCGGCGTGCGCCCCACCCAGGCCATCTCCCGGGGGGCCAGGTGCCAGTTGGGCGCGCCGGGCACCCGCGCCAGCTCCACGTTCCGATCCTGGTGGCAGCTGGTGCACTCCATGCCGACGACGCCCTTGTCCTGCGGGCCGCGCGTCACGGGCGGATAGTGCGGCTTCCAGTCGGCGCCAGCGCCCTGATACGGCGAGTCACCGTCCGGGTGGCAGTTCGCGCACCGCGGGTGGAGCAGCACCCGGCTGGCCTCCAGGAAGAGCGCCTTCGAGCGCTCGGAGGGGTCCGCGATGACCGCGAACGCCTCCGGCGAGCGGAGCTCGTTCGGAGCGACGGGGGAGAGAACATCGGAGAGACGCCCGATCGGCTCGGACGGACGCCGACTGCAGCTCACCGCCGCCACCAGGACGACGACTGACGTCCCGAGGAGAAGCGACGGTCTCATCCGAGAGAAGGACCACCGGTTCGTTTTCGACATCCGTGGTTTGCCGTCCCGAGAAGGTGTGGCGGAGGAGATTACGAGCCGGGTTCCCCAAGTCAACGCCCAATGGCCCTCGCGCCGCCGCGGGGCTCGCGGCTGTTCAGGAAGAACCACGCCGCCGGGACTGGACCGTGACACGCACGCCGGGCTACGAGCGCTCGCGTGGAAAATCCCAGGCTGCACTGGCAATGGAAACGGTTCGAGGAGCTGACGCTCGAGGAGCTCTACCGGCTGCTCGCGCTGCGCCAGCAGGTCTTCGTGGTGGAGCAGACGTCCATCTACCAGGACGCGGACGGATATGACCGCGGCAGCCATCACCTGCTCGGCACCGTCCCCGGTGGACAGGAGCCCGTCCTCGCGGCCTATCTCCGCGTGCTGCCTCCGGGCTTGAAGTACCCGGAGGCCAGCTTGGGCCGAGTGGTCACCGCCCCCGGCATGCGCCGCTACGGATACGGCAAGCTCCTGGTGGAGAAGGCCCTGGCCTTCATCGACACGAGCTTCCCGGGAGCGCCCGTCCGTATCGGCGCCCAGCACTACCTGCGGCGGTTCTACGAGGGGTTCGGCTTCCGAACCATCAGCGACGTGTACGACGAGGACGGGATACCCCACATCGACATGCTCCGCTGAGCCCGAGGGCCATGCACAACTGCCGGGCACGGCCCTCGGCGCCGCGCGCTCAGCGATCCGCGTGGCACCAGCCCCCGCCAATCAGGCGGCAGGGCAGTGGCACGCGCGTGGGCACCAGGTGGTAGGGCGACACTCCAGCTCCAAGGACACCGGACCAGTTGTTGCCCCAGCCCACCAGACTGCCATCCGTCCGCAGCGCGTGGACATGAAGCCCACTGGCGGCGAGGGACGCCACCCCCGTCAACCCGGGCACCTGCGAGCCCCCGGGAGGAACGGCCAGCTCCGACATGAAGCCACGCTCGCCATGGAGGTTGCTGCCCACGTTCCAGACCGTTCCGTCCACGCGGAGCACCTGGACGGTGTTCCTGCTCCGAGCCACGCCCACCGCGTCCGAGAAGCCCACCACTTGCTGAGGCGGCGTCTCCTGTCCCGGGAGGCGGAGGGTCCACTGCCACACGGTGCCATCGGCAAGCAGGGCCACGAGGTCCGTGGACCTCAAGGCCACCGCCGTGACGTTCGCCAGCCCCTCCACCCGGGCCGGGGCGCGCGGCTGCCCGTCCCAGGCGCTGGAGTGGCCGCCCCAGCGCCATACGCTGCCGTCACTGCGCAGGGCCACCGAGAGGCCCCCGCTGGCATGAATGGCCACCACCCCTTCGAGCCCCTGCACCTGCACCGGCGTGGAGCGCACCTGGGTCGACACATCCCCCAGCTGCCCATAGCTGTTGGCCCCCCAGGCCCACACCGTCCCGTCCGCACGCAACGCCAGCGAGTGGGCGCTACCCGCGGCCACGGCCACCGCATTCGACAACCCCACCACACCCCCTGGGGTAGCCCGGTCCTGCGCCGTTCCATCGCCCAGCTGGCCGCGCCCGTTCTGCCCCCAGGCCCAGACCGTCCCGTCCGCGCGCAACACCAGCGAGTGCTGGTCACCGGCAGCGCTCTTCACTGCGCCTTGCAGGCCCTGCACTCGCACCGGCGCAGGCTGGTGACTTCCTCCGAGCGGATCCGCCCCCCACGTCCACACCGAGCCGTCCGCCCGGACGGCCACCAGGTGTGCCTGCCCAGCCGCCGCCGCACGCACGTCCCTCAACCCCACCACCGGTGTGGGCGACATCCGACGATCCGTGCCGGTGCCGACCTCTCCCTCGGCGTTGGTGCCCCACGCCATCAAGGAACCATCCCGCCGCAGCGCCATCGAGTGGTTCATGCCCGCGCCCACCGCCACCACGCCGCGCAGTTCCGGCACCTGCCGGGGAGCGGTTCCCCGGTCCAGCGTCCCGTCCCCGAGCAGCCCGCCACTCGTGAGGCCCCACGTCCACACCGTCCCGTCCGCGCGCAGCGCCAGCACATGGTTCGGTCCCGCCGCCAGGGAGACCATGCCCGTCAGCCCGGGCACCTGCACCGGCGCGAACACCCTGTCACTCTCCAGCGCCGTACCGACCTGGCCCAGGGAGTTCTGCCCCCAGGCCCAGACCGAGCCATCCGCGCGCAGGGCATACGAAGTCTCCCCACGCGACTCGATGGCCACCACTCCCGTCAGTCCCGGCACCTGGATGGGCTGGAGCCGCGTGTCCTGCGTCCCATCGCCCAGCTGGCCCAGCAAGCCCTCGCCCCAGGCCCAGACCGTCCCGTCCGAGCGCAACGCCATCGAGTGGAACAAGCCCGCGGTCACCGCGACGACTCCCGTCAGTCCCTGGACCTGGACCGGGAGCGTCCGATCGACCGTCGTCCCATCACCGAGCTGTCCCGCGTAGTTCGAGCCCCACGTCCACACCGTCCCATCCGCGCGCGCCGCGACCGAGTGCGCGCACCCTGCTGCCACGGACACCGCCCCCGTCAGACTCGCCACCGTCACCCTCCCCGTCCGCGGCAGAGTCGTCCCATCTCCCAGCTGGCCCCACAGGTTGCCGCCCCAGGATTGCACCGTGCCGTCCTCGCTCAAGGCCAGCGAGTGGAACAGCGCGACGCAGCCGGACATGGAGACGGAGACGGCCTTCTTCATCCCCTGCACACGCTCAGGCGTGGGACTCACGACCTTACGCTCGGCCCACACCTCGAAATCCTCGCCCGCGCTGCTCCCCCACTGCCACAGGGAGCCGTCCTCCGCTACCGCCAGCGAGTAGCCTCCATTACCTGCCAGCACACGACGGGTCGACCTGCGCCGCTGGCTGTCCTGCGAGGCGCTCTCCGTGGGCGCCTCGGGCTCGCGGGGAGACTCGGCGCCGGCATTCACACTCCAGAGCAGGACGGCGAGTACGCCCGTCGTCCATTTCATCCGCGTTGCATACCTGGGTGTCGCTGTCATGGGACCTCGTGGGTAGAGAGAGGACTGCACAGCCACGGATGACCCCGAGACGTTGGCCTTCGGGGAGCTGCCCTCATCCGTGGCATCGAGTCACAGAGCACCCGGTGTGCCACCTGCGCCTGATCGCGGAGGTCCGCGAGATTCCATGCCTGGCGCCCCGCGCATCGGAGCGAAGTGACATTTTTTGTGCCCGAGGTGACGCAAATGCGCGGGCGCCGGAGGCGAGCGGGAGCCAGGCTCGACGCTCTACCGAGGGTTGGGACATACTCCGCGGCGCGGAGCGGGCGTGCGCGTCCCTCCCTTCTCCCCTTGTCCCACATCCGAGAAAGTCATGCGCCGCTTCCTGTGGACAGCCCTCCTCGTCCTGTGTGCCTCCGCCTGTTCCGAGGATCCCAAGCCGCCCCCCACCGACATGCCTGATGCGGGCGAGCTGCCCGATGGCGGACTGCCCGATGGCGGACTGCCGGACGCGGGGACGGATGGAGGAACCACCCCGACCAGCTCCCACGGCTCGGGCAAGGTGCCCTGCGAGAGCACGGGCACGGTGGCCAACGCCACCACGACGTACACCTACTGTGTCACGACCGTCGCCGGCTCCCAGCTCAAGATCATCGAGCCTCAGGACACCACGCCCGGCCAGCCGCTGCGGCTGGCCATCTACCTGCACGGTGACGGAGCGCGCACGCACGATAACAACACCGCCCCGCGCATCCAGGCACCATGGACCTTCACCCACCGCACGCTCTACGTCTCGGCGCGAGCGCCCAACAAGTGCGCGTGGTGGACCAAGCCGACAATCACCACCTGCGTCGACGACTCGGGCCCCGAGGCGAGGGACCTCGAGGGCCTGAACGCCGAGGTATTCGTGCAGGTGCTCAACGCCCTGCGCGGGGGCTGGGATCTGCTCGATGAGCCCATCCTCTTCGGAGGCTCCTCGGGCGGCGCGGTCTTCCTCACGGCGAGCTTCCTGCCGAAGTACGGCCACCAGTACCGTGGCGTCTACGCCCTCGGCTGCGGCGGCGAGGCGTCGTGGTCGGGCAAGCTCGACTGGGACAGCACCCAGCCCGCGCTGCGTGGGCCGACGAAGCTCGTCTACACGTACGGCGATCTGGACCCGTACCTCGCCGACATCCAGGGCAGCGTCTCCTTCTTCGGCGCGCGTTTCTTCCCCGTCGAAGAGACGATCGTGCCCAACGCGGCCCACTGCCAGTTCGACCACGTCGGCCGCGTGACCGAGGTCTGGGGACAGGCCACGGGCAACTAAGCAGGTCCGAAGAAGCTCCTGCACACAAGAGAGCGGCGCCTGCCCCAGGGGAACGGACTGACCAGGGAGACCCCCTGGGAGCGAACCGGTCCCCAACTGGTATGACAAGGAGCCTGTCGAAATAAGCTGTAGGGTAACGTAGGAGGTAGGTGACAAGGGGATCGACTTGGAAGGTAGGGCGTGGTT